>JBGSKP010000412.1:0-8784 GCA_041741175.1 Thiocapsa sp.
GCCGTCGTCGACGCGCACCGCGTGATTGTCGTTCCAGATGCCGGACACCAGGGCCAGCAGCAGCACGGCGAGTGTGAGCGGCGGCGCACCGTTGGACATCGGCAGATAGGTCAAAACACCGGTGCCGAACAGGCTGATCCCGACCACGCCGAGCACGGCGATCGCGGGTGCTCCCAGCAGTTGCGGCAGCAGAACCGGCGCGATCACGAAGAGCGGAACCAGCGCCAAAGCGGCGATCAGCAAGGCGCGCCCGCGGCGCCGATGCTCAGTCGGGACGGCGTTGCGCAGGTCCAGGATCATGTCGTCCCGTTCAACGCCGAAGATCGTCCTGCGCGCCACGTAGAAGAGCAACAACGCAAAACCCGTCCCGAGGTAGAGCCAGCCGAGCAGGGTCTCGCTGCTCGGCGCCGCGGAGCCGATCTGCAGAAAGGTCCAGCCGATCGCGAGCGGCACCAGGCTGCCGACGACACGCGGCCACCAGCGTCGCCCGAAGGCCGCGTACGTGGGATCCAACGGATAGGCGGGATACTCGACACCCAGCGTGAGCCGGGATGTGTACCAGAGCGACAGAGAGCCGATCAGTGTGCCGATCAGGAATAGGAGGTTCCAAAGGAAACCAAGATCAGCGAGCGCAAAACCGCGCTCGGCCGAGATGCGCAGCAGATCCTGCCCTTGGGAGGTGAATGCGAACAGGATCACCAAAACCGCGGTCCCGGCGATGTTGTAGGCAATCAGCCAGGGCACCCGCAGCAGCGAGTCCCAGATGAATTTGCGTATCGGCGAATCCCAGTAGAACCTGATCCGCCGTACCAGCCTGCCGTCGTTCGCTCCCGGATTGCTCATGGCTGTCCTCCCGCGCATCGGGGGTTTAAATGAACCGCGGCGGACGGCAGCCACCTCGAAGGACCTCGAAGAAGAAAAGGGGCCCGGCTGAATGTCCGCTAAACTTAACGCATACTCCGCCGCCGCCGTGTCCATCTCGATGCCGTCCCGCTGCACATTGTGCAGCAGGGACATGATCGTAAGCCGTGCCTTTTCGATGAACAGGACTACCAGGCCTACCTGCAGTGGCTCGGCGAGGCGCTGGCACGCGAGCGGTACGCGCTGTACGCCTACGTGTTGATAACCAACCACGTCCATTTGCCGGTCACGCCCGCAAGCGCCGGATCGATTCCGCGGCTCATTATCGCCATGGGGCGCCGGTACGTGCAATACATCAACCACAGCTACCGCGGCGCACGGGAACCCTCCTGGACAGCGAGTACAAATCCTCCCTGGTGCAGGCCGAGTCGCATTTCGTATTGTGCCAACGCTACATCGCGATGAACCCGGTCCGGGCGGCCATGGTCACCGACCCGGCGGAGTATCCCTGGTCGAGCTACCCGCACCACACTCTTGGTGCACCAAACGGCATCCTGTCGCCACTGGCCAGCGGCGCGAACTCAAGAAGCACGGGCGCCCGCGGCTGCGACAAGACGATGAATCGCCCCCCGAGGGAGAGCAGGGGGAACTGCCGCTGTGATTAAATTGAGCCTGGCGCCTTCTCCCACTATGTCTCTGGTAATTCGTGTGGCCGTAGATTGAAAACCAATATCTCGGCATCTTGGCCAGCGGTAAACGTTAGTGTCTGCTCGCCACGGACACGAGCGCCGTCACCCTCGCCAAGGCGAACACCATTCACCTCGGCGCTACCGCGGGCAATCTGGACATAGCCATAGCGATCCGCACCAAGATCAAGAACCGCCGACTCGTTACCATCGAACAATCCTGCGTAGGCCCACACATTCTGGTAGACAGACAATGAACCCTCTTGGCCGTCCGGTGAAATGATCAGCCGCAAGCGACCGCGTTTTTCGGCGGAGCTGAAATGCGCTTGTTGGTAGCGCGGTTGCACATGCTTTTGGTTCGGCACAATCCAGATTTGCAGAAAATGGACAAGTTCGCTCTTCGAATGGTTGAACTCGCTGTGACGAATACCCGTGCCCGCGCTCATCATTTGCAGATCACCCTGATGGATCACCGACCCGGTTCCCATCGAGTCCTTGTGTTCCAGCGCGCCGTCCAACACATAGGAAAAAATCTCCATATCCCGGTGAGGATGCGTGCCAAAGCCCATGCCGGCCTGCACCCGGTCATCATTGATCACTAAGAGATCGGAGAAGCCAGTCTGATCCGGATCGTAGTAGTTGCTGAAGGAAAATGTGTGATGCGAACTGAGCCAGCCAAAATTGGCGACCCCTCGGTCTTCCGCTTTGCGCACTTCGATCATGATTATCTCCTGTTCCAATGCAACAGCATGACGCCGCTGCGGGTGGTAACTCACAATCTGCTTTTGCGCGATTGCCGCTTACCTTAGTCGGCCAGTACGCGCTCAATCCGCCGGTCGGGTTTGACCCACATTAAGGCAACCAAGACGTACAACGCTAGAGAAAGCCGGGCATCGACAAAACTCAGCACAATGGCGAGCAAATAGAAGGCAACGCTCAGTTTTCCCTTGCGATCCTGACCCAGCGCAACAGCGAGCGCAGAGTCGGCACCGTGGTGAGCGATCAGAGCGTGGCAAAGGACGAAATACGCCACACCTGCCATCAGCAATATCACACCGTATACCAATACCGGCAGGTGCCCGAAATGATTTTCGCCCATCCAGACGCTGGCAAAGGGTGAGCATGGCCACCTTCCCTGATGCCGTTACAGCAGCTCAAAGAGGTCCTCCGTGTGAGAGTCCCGTCCCAGCGGCTTCGGCCCTGGCATTTGTTGCCTGAGCGGACACCGGCAGCGTTGCTCCAGAGCTTCGACAAAGGAATCCGGACCGAGCGGGCGGTCGGTACCGGCATGCACGCGTAGCACCTCAGCGATGTCCGGGGCGTCCGGCTCGCCGATGACGCGAGCCCAGTCGGATATCAACTCCAACAGCGGATGTACGCTGACGAGTTCGTCGTCCGCACCGGCCAGATGGGTCCGGGCGCTCGACCACGGCCAGTCCTCCGGCCGTGCACAGAGCCCCGCCCGGATTGGGATTCAGCTCCACAGACCGGGCCGCGGCGATGAGTAAGATCCTGGGCTGTTGTGTGGAACTGCTTGCCCGCAAAAGGTCCTAACTCTTCCGATCTGTGGTAAACGCTCATTGTTGTCATGCTACCGAGCTTTAGTAGTCGTATCTGTGCCTAACGACCGGCCTAAAGCGGCGCACGCCCCAAATGACCCTGCGAGTTAGCAGGAGACTCGTAGCGCGTGCTCGGTTTTAAGGCCGCTTGTTAGCTCTTTGTTTCCGTAGTAATAGGGACGACCTGTCTCATTCTTCGCATTAATCGCGCTATTTTTTTGTGGAGTAGAAACGAGCATCTGCTTCTCGAAATAGAGATTTCACCTTGTCGATATTCCACGGCCGTTCGATCAAGGTTTCGTGATCCCATTCGCTTCTCGGTTCAGGCGGATCAAAAAAGTCCCCGCCATAAACATGTATTGCACACGTTCTTTTGGAAATTGGGTTAAGCACCGAATGGATAACATCGCGACCCAGTGTAGCGACATCGCCGACGCCTAAAGATCTTGCTCCTGCTGCCTCAATGATCGTTTCTGTTCTTTTCCAGAAAACATTGTCTTCTCTACCAGAATATATTCCAATAACGGAAAACATCTGGTGATTGTGCGGCATGAGACTCATACACGGCGCCCAGACAAAATTGATGATAGTCAGATCAGGGGACCGATATATCGGCGTAATACCCGCCTGCTCTGGCTCCCCAAGCTCCGACATTACCTTCATGCTATTAGAAACCGCTTCAGCCACAACGTCTCGGATCGCTCCTGCTCCCTCAGCGACTGCATTGATACAATCTTGGATAAAACGATCTCTATCGAACACAATTTTATCTCCCTTCTCTTTTAGAGATAACGCTACGCTCAGCCGTGCAGGTTATGCGTCGGCTGGGGCGCATTGTTAGCATTTTCTGCCTTTCCGGTCGGGCCGCGAGTCTGGCTCTTATGATTCGGATTGCGTTGGGGAGCCGCTCGGTGTATGAGACAACGAGAAAGCGATCACGTTCAGAGCGTCCGATGCTCAGGAACCGATACTCTCCATGGGGGTGATCCGGGTCCGCTATTGTGAGTTCGGACGGATCTGAAAAGACTGTGCTCGCTTCCTCAGACGACACGCCGTGCTTGCGGATGTTCGATTCCGCTTTACTTGTGTGTCCCACTCGAAGTCAATCACGTTTCAATTGCGACCCATTTCTGATGAATTGCTGGAAGCAATTAGCGAAGCTTGTACCCTGCTCGCGCCCAGCGCCAGCCATAACCGGACCCAAAAACATCAAAATAAAAGCGCTTTTTTCGCTTAACTCAAGACTTCATTTTGCCGGCAGACTTAATCCAACGCCCCTTCCCTCACCTGCCTTCTCGTGGCGGTAAGGGCTATGAGCCCTTTGCCATGTGACACGCTAGTCGGGGTCGGGCTGAGACCGTTGTCCGCCAATTGCTTCTCTTCAATATCTCCGACTGCCGCCCGAATTAAGTAAACTGTCCCCGGAAGTGCCCGAAATCCTGCACTAAGCTCAGTGCGCGGTATTGGGTCGGCGCTGAGCCAATTGTTAGCGCAACCATTTCCATGCAATGTAAAGCAAAATACCAATACCGAATAGCATTTGAGCGATTATCAGCACTCGAAAAGCAAAAGTATAGCGAATGAACCTGCCTTGCTTGTCTGCGTCAATCGCGAAAAGCCTGCTGTGCTCCGGAAACTGTTTCTCAACCTCCATCATCCCTGGAATTGCAAGCTGCAATAACTGTTTGCTGCGTGCATCAACAAGCCAAAAGACCATGGACAAGATCGTGATGAACAGGCCCAGCATCGCAATTACGAAGGAGCCGAATCCTTTTTCTATTGCTGTGAAGACTCCGCCATTGGCGAAAGTTGATAGCAGAACGAAAAAATTGAAAGCCTTAAGTCGTTGATCCGCGTTTGACTTGAAGTGATCCCAAAGATATTGGCCCTCGTCCATCATTTCTTTCCTCGTTTCCCAACGCTAACGTTCGAGCTGAGCGGGAGACAGCGGCAAGCCGCTCGAGCGAGGGGTTAGGCGTCACCCGGATTGGCCTCTACTTCCTGCGGTTCTCGCTCATCCGATGCTTCTTGTGCTTCTGTTCGAGGCTCAAGTGGTAATTGTGGAAGTCTTCCGAGTCTTCCGCGTGGTCAAGCCTTCCAACCTCGAAGCTCTGCCCCCTTCGCTTCGGCCCGAAGACCCTGGCGAACTCACCCTGGAAAGCATGGAATGTCTCCCACTCTCGGTCGTGCAGTGCCTTGTCGTCTTAGTCACGCTGCCATGGCTTTCGTCCATATGCGTCGAAGAAGTCAGATCGATTGTCCTTGTAGCCGATGATGACTTCGCCCGAGAAGGTCACGGATCGCGGGTCGGGCATAAGTAGGTAGGACCGCCCGAAGCTGTCCCATCGCTCCTTTACAGAGCGTTCCGGATACAGCCAGTCCTTCTCGACCGCCGCAATGTAGCGGTAGGCACGCAGCTTGATGATCAAGTTGATCTGCTGCACCTCGGCGGGTGAAAGACTGCGGCCCGTTTGAATCTGCATGAAGTTGAACATCGCGGGCCGAAATGGATCAGGGTTTGGTCTGTTCTTAAGTGGATTGCCGTAAGGGTATCGGACCCATGACAGATTGGTTAGGATCAAAAGTTTGTCGAGCGAGAGCGGGAAGAGTGTGTGGGTTCCTGTCAGCCATATGTCCGGGTCTCTGAAGTCAAGGCACCACTTTGAGGCCGGAAAGCAACCCTGATTGTAGACGGTTACTGGGTGATCTGACACCAGAAACTTGATGTCGGACTTGGACGCGTCGGCGATACTCCAGATGCACTCGGTCCAGATAGCGCAATACAGCTGTTGGAGTCTTTGAAGTTGGTGAAGAATGAGGTTCCTGTCTGTCTGCTTCGTCAGTGCTGAGAGCATGCGAAGCCCTTTGGGTGTCCGTAGCTTCTGAATGCTCATGTACAGCATGAGACGCTGAAACAGCTCGCCCTCAGCGCTTGGGTGGGTGAAGCCCGCGAAGTAATCGAGAGCGTCGCGCGCGGAGGCGTCAATAGGCCCAAAGAACTTCTCTTCGATCTCGGTCGAGATCCACGCACCGAACTTGGTTGTGTAGAGATCACGCTCGCAGAAGCAACGAGGTGGCCCCCAGCGCAGGAGCGCGTTCCGCTGATACCGTCGCCCGTTGGAGACAAGCGCTTCGGGCTTCATGTCGAGGTAGTGAAATTTCCGCTCCTTCACTGCATCCGGGATGAAGCGTTCCTGAAACCACACGGGCACGTAGTGATTGACGCGATAGTTCGTCATCGACCTGCGGAGAGCGGATGTTCAGGTGGAGGCGTGCGCCGGCGGCGTCTGGTGACGCCTAACGTGATACCCAAGGCGGCGCGCGCCACCCACGGACCCTGCAAACCAGCTCGAACCCTGATGGCGCGCGCTCGCTCTTTGGGCGTTCGTTAGGCAATTATTGGATTCGTAATTGAGTCTGTCCCCTTTTTCCCGGAGGTGCCTCTCTGCTCTTCCGATATTCGTCTTCCTTAAGGCCATTTTCTTTTTCTAAGTACGTATTGCTTGTCGGCATAAATCCACTCCAGGAATTCCTGCATCTGTGGGAAAGGTATACTGCAATCTCTATACTTATAAGCATCGTGACTCAGGCTTGAAAGCAAATCGCGAAGCGGTGATAGGAGATTGATTATTCTTAAAACGACATATTTGGCGGCTTCCATATGTAGCGCGGGCAACGACAACGCTTCCAAGGTTGACAACGGAGACTTATCAAGGCCCTGCATGATTGTTGCGGTAATATCTGAAATCTCGTCTGCTACTGCCTTTGCTTGCTGGAGGAGCTTTTCTTTACGCTTGTCTGGAACGTCTTCCTTAAGAGTCAATAGTAGAATTCTTTCCCAGTGGGCGAGCGGATCATCGTATTTCTGAACTGAGCTTAACGCGTTAAGATTGTGGTAGCGTGTTGTTGCCGCGAAATCACTAAGCAAATCGATTAACTCTTTGTCTATCGCCTGTAAATCACTGTATTCGCAGAGACACGAATTTCTTTCTGTAGCTATAGAAGCTGCCGCCCCGTATAGTTCCTTAATGTTATGGCCATACGATTTCAATTGTTTGGTCGTCGGCGCGGCCAGTTGATTCTTGATCATATGATCTATAATCACTATAGATTTCAATAGTCGCTCGATCCCTATAGACAGGTTGAACAGCGAAGAATAATACGCCCCTTTGTTATGCACATGAGAGCCTCGCAATTCTGTCAATCCGGACGTAAGGCAAGAGCTAATCAGGTAACCCTCCTGTTGCAGCAAAAGAAATGACGGGGCAAGATCTTGTCGGACAATCATTAGATGGCGGCTCGATACCTAATGTTGGAGCTAAGCGGAATCGGCCGAGCGAGAGCGAGGCTGATTTCCGCTTTAGCGACCCGCTGGTTTCGAGGTCTGTCAGGCCGCCGCAATAGACGCTCACGCATCACTCCATGCCTACCACGTTCCGTGAAACCAGCGTGTTCTAGGTTGCATGCGTCGTTTCGTGTAATAGACTGCATGCAGTCTAGCGCAAGAGTAGCCTACGGATGTCCGAAGTCAACACCGCCAAGCCACGCCGTGAGGACGGCTCGCCGTCGAACTGGGATCGCTACCTGGATCTCCTGATCCGTCGTCAGGTTCCGGCGAAGT
Source organism: Thiocapsa sp. (assembly GCA_041741175.1). Taxonomy (GTDB): domain Bacteria; phylum Pseudomonadota; class Gammaproteobacteria; order Chromatiales; family Chromatiaceae; genus Thiocapsa. The sequence continues at coordinate 7,728 of JBGSKP010000412.1, forward strand.
TCCGTCCCTGGTACATCCGACGGGTCGAGGATTTCCTGAAGGAAATCAAACCGACGGCCTTGTCGGCGCTGACGGGGGACCAGGTCACGGAGTACCTGCGACGCATGTCGGCACGTTCCGATCTGGCGGACTGGCAGATGCAGCAGATCGTCGATGCATTTCACTTGCTGTTGGTTGACCTGGCGCAGGTTTCTGCCGGAAAAGGGGTCGATTGGGACTATTGGTGGGAGGGATTGGTGGGAGGGCAGCGGACCCTGCCCCCGAGCACGCGACGATCGCGCGCAGCACGGCTATGAGCGCCGAGGATGGTGCCGATCCACGGGCAATCGGTGTCCCGCGATTCAGCCGCTCGACACGGACGTTTCCGATCCTAGAAGACCTGGCTCGAACTATCCGGGCCATGCAGTACTCGATCCGCACCGAGCAATCCTACGTCGATTGGTGTCATCGCTTCCTGCTCTTCTGCGGGAGCAAGCCGGTCGACGCCCCGGGCGTCCCCGATGTGCAGCGGTTCTTGAGTTACCTGGCGGTGGAGCGCTCGGTCTCGGCCAAGACGCAGAGTCTGGCGTACAAGGCGGTGGCGTTTCTGTTCAAGCACCTCTTGGAGCGTCCGCTGGAGGACGTTAAGTTCTCGAAAACCGGCGTCAGGCACGGCTGCCCGGGGTCTTCAGCCGCGACGAAATGCGCGCGCTGTTGGCGCACAAGGAAGGCAGGCTCGGATTGATGTCCCGGCTGAAGTACGGGACCGGGATGCGCTTGATGGAGTGCGTGCGGCTGCGGGTTCTCGATCTCGACTTCGACAACGGCTTGATCCTGGTGCGCAACGGCAAGGACGGCAGCAGCGCGGGTAGGGAAAAGGGGCCAGGCTCGAATGGCGCTAACTTAAGAATATTTATCCTAAAGATCCGCTACTTACAGCGCAAGCAACACAAGCGGGGGGCGACCCGAACACCGTTCCGGGTGGTTTCGGCGCATGGAACCGCCAGCAATGTCGCGAGCCGGCGGCGGAGGGGGCGGGCAAATCGCTGTTTTATAGGGATTCCGGCTTAAGTTAGCG
>JBGSKP010000413.1:0-2955 GCA_041741175.1 Thiocapsa sp.
TCCGGAAAGCGCCACGCCGCCAAGGCGAGGGCGAAGACCGCGATCTCGACACAGCGGGCGTCGATTTCCAGGCCGTGCAGGTTGTCGCGCAGCACGGCATCCACCGCCTCGCGCGCGCTCAAGCCCTCGGCCGCAATCCGCATCGGCACCAGCAGCAGAAAGGCGGCGACCAGGAAATGCCCCGACCCGCAACAAGGGTCGATCAGCTTGAAGTCAGCCAGGGTCTCCGGCCAGCCCTCGAAGCGGACGGCGGCGGGGGTCCAGGACTGCGTGTGAAGTTGCGTCGTCAGGCCATCTTGGCCTGACTGTTCGGAGCTGGACGCGCTGAGCCTGCATTCGGGGTGGTCAGGGCTAGAAGCCCTGACTACGCAATTGGAAGCCCTGACGACGGAGTAAGCAGCGGAATCCTGGTCGGCTGCCCAGCGCCACGGCCAATTCGGGATGTTCGCCTTGTCGGGATTCTCCCAGACGTAGCGAACCTGGTAGTCGTATTCCTTCTGCGTGCGGATGATGTGATTGTAGGCATCGGTCTGCCAGAGGGTTCCGCTGAGCCCGAGACGGCGGTTGATGGCACTGGCGGTGAAGGACTCCCAACTGTGAATGAGCTTGGACAACGGGTAGTCGCCCAATGGCTCGACGATGACGTGGACGTGGTTTGGCATGACGCACCAGGCGTGCAGTCGGTAGCGTTCGCCGTCGAAATGTTTGAGCGCATCGGCAACGATCCCGGCAGTCTCGGGTTGGCGGAGATGACATGCGCCATAGCCGGAATCGATCCAGGTGTCTATCTCCTCGCTTTTGCGGTATCGGGCGTCTCGCCGTGCCTCGGCGGTCTGGTCCTCGGGGGCTGCGCGGGTCCTGTCTTCGGTCCAAAGGGAGAGCTTGGATTGGGGCACGGAGTCGGCGAGCCGAAAGACGACATGGTAGACGGCGCCTTTGCAGGTCCAGTGTGGAAGATGCTCGCCGTGACCCATGACGAGGGTTTGTTCGTCCATCCTGAGGGGGGGTGGCGATGCCAATGGCGTCAACAGGCGATCGACGTGCGTAGTCAGGCCATCTTGGCCTGACTGATCGGAGCTGAACGCGCGGGCCATGCCTGTGAGGTTGTCAGGGCTAGAAGCCCTGACTACGCAGTTGGAAGCCTCGACTGACCAATCGCGGGTGGACGCATCGGCAGGGGCGAGGACGAAGCGGAGATAGCGCAGGGGGACACCGGGGATGGCGGCCTTGCGGCGGAGCTCCTCCTCGGACTTGGCATCGCGCAGGTCTTGATCGCTCAGGCGATGGGCGACCCACCAGGCGCCCAGGCTATTGTCCAGCAGGAAGTCCACCATGTAGGGCTCGGTGAAGAGCTGGGTGACGGCGGGTAGCTCGTCGGCGCCGATCTTGACCTCGGATGCGTTGACCTCGTCCTTACGCTTGGCCTGCCAGAATTGATAGACCCAGCCCAGGCTGTCGCTGGCCTGGAAGACTTCGGTCGGCAACTTGGCCAGCAGTTGTTCCAGCGCGCGCTGATGCTCGGGGGCGAAGCTCAGCTCGAACACCGGGCTGCGCGGCTTGAACACCTGCGGCAACATGTGCGCGGCCAGCTTGCCGGCCAGCTCCCATTGGCTCTTGGCGCCCAGTGCCAGATCGGGGTGTTGGTCGACCATGTCGCGGCAGTCGTCCAGCGACACGGGCGCTCCGGGTTCCCACATCAGCAGGCCGTTCTCGGCCAGGAAGCGGGCGAAGAGCATGCGGTGCCAGTGCTCGTAGGCCACCTCCCACACCAGGCGCCAGATCTCCTGGGAGTCGTTGGTGTGCTTGGTGTCCCCCAGCGCGCGACCGTGGGCGCGCAGGCGACGGCGCAGGGCCTTGAGGTCGTCGGTCAGATAGTCCGGTGCCTTGGCTTCGCCGACGGCGAGCTGCGCCAGGGACGCACGCGCGGCCTGCTCGGCGACGTCGCGGGCGGTCTTGACGGTGTTTTCGAGCTGGGTGCGGAGGGGTTTGGGGAGGATCGATGCATTCATTCGGGCGGTCTGCGCGCCTTAATCTCTGTCTCGGACCAGGCAATCAGTGCATCTGCCAAACGCAGGGCCTGGCCCGGATCGATGAGTGACACGGCTTCGTCGTCGTAGCGGAATTCGACCGCATAGGGGGTCAGCCGGATCAGATCGGTCTCGGATACCGGCAACGACTGTCCTGCCTGTTCAAGGCGCGCGGCGAGCTCTTCGAGGTCATGGGTACGACGAAACTCGATGGCATGCAGCGTCATCATGGCCTTGAGCGCCTTTTCGGCAGCCTGCTGCGCGTGGAAACAAGCGACCGAGGACGCCAGTTCCGGCAGCGACATCAGGGTCGCGCAGGCCAGACGATCCCGGCGCGCCAGGCGCAATAAGCGTTCGGCCTCGTCAAGACAGGGATTCATGCAACACCTTCCCCTCTTTTCTGGCCCAGTAAGGGAGCGAGCCAGGCACCTCGCTGCGGCGCTCGTATTCCTGCGCGGTGCACAACAGTAGATCGACGCCGACACCGATACGGCCTACGGCCTGCTTGAGCCGGAGGTATTCCGCGGCTTTGTCCGGTAAGCTGGCTTCGACGATCAGCAGGTCGAGGTCCGATTCCTCCGTCGCAGCGTTGCGGGCATAGGAGCCGAACAGAATGATGCGTGCCGGCTGCGAGAGCTGATCGACAAGACGATGGACAATCTGACGAAGCTCGTTTTGGGTCAACATCGCGGTCCTCCAGCAGGTTCAGTCCGAAACGGTCTTGACAGGGCGTGGGATCCAGCACTCTGCCCGACAGTGGGGCCTGAGCACAACTAAAGCGTATCAGGCACAGCAATTCCCGCCGTGTACGCCCGGAATCGATCGAGACCGTCGCAGACGCATGTGGAGAACGTTCAGGCATGGCACTCCTCTCGCCGCCGGGCGGCGCTGCTGCAACGGTTGGCTTTCGGTGACCCTCAAGCGCGGC
>JBGSKP010000414.1:0-1766 GCA_041741175.1 Thiocapsa sp.
TCCTCAGAGATAACGCCGCCCGCATCCCCCAGCGCCGCGCAGACCGGCGCGTCGGCCGTCACGCCAGTCGCCAGACCGATCGTCACGCCAACCGTCGATCAGTCGGCCAAAACCGCCGAGCACATGGAGCCGAAAGGCGACGCCTGAAAACCTCGCGGTCGGTGGGCCACTCTCGCTTGAGCGACACGAGGCCACCGACCGCGCACGGCAACATCCCTCGACATGCTCCCTCGACATGCTATACGTCTTCATCGAGAGCTTGGGTGATCTGCTCAGACTGACCTACCGGACGGTCGTGCCGGGCCCCGGCCATCCCCGGCCGAGCGCCAAACGTCTGTTGGTCATGAGCGGATTCATCCCACTGTTCGTGCTGGTGCAGGCGAGCCACTGGATCGGTTTTCTGCTCGACGAGATCTTTTTCCGCGGCTATCGGCGGATCGAGATCCGCGAGCCACTCTTCGTCCTGGGCGTTCCGCGCAGCGGCACGACCGCGCTGCACCGCCTGCTTGCGCAGGACGCGGATCTCACGACCTTCTCGACCTGGGAATGTCTCTTTGCACTCTCGGTAACGCAACGCCGCTTCTGGATGGCACTCGGTCGCTTGGATGCGCTCGCCGGCCGCCCGCTCGGACGCTTGCTCGATGCGATCGAGCGCCGCGCGTTCAAGGGTCTGGACGCCGTCCATGCCATGCGCCTGAGCGATCCGGAAGAAGACTATTTCTCGCTCATGCCGGTTCTGGCCAGTTTCATCCTGATCCTGCCCTTCCCTGAATCGGACCGCTTGTGGCGCATGGGGACGTTCGACCGCGACATGCCCGACGCCGGGCGCGCGCGGCTGATGGACTTCTATGCGCGTTGCCTGCAGAAGCATCTTTATGTGCGGGGTCCGGGTAAGCGCCTCTTATCCAAGAACGCCGCATTTGCCCCGCTTGCGGGCAGTCTGAGCGCCCGTTTTCCGGATGCACGCTTTATCGTCTGTCTGCGCGAGCCCGCGGCAACGCTGCCTTCCCAGCTCAGCTCGCTGGCGGACGGCATCGCGTTCTTCGATGTGCTGTCGGTTGTCCCTGATTTTCGCGCGCGCTTAACCGATCAACTGGGTTTCTATTACAGAAACCTGGAACAGGCCCTGGGCGGGCAGCCGCAGGAGCGCTGCATCTGGGTGAACATGCGCGCGCTGCAAGCCGACCTGGAGCGGCAAACCCTCGCCATCTACGCGCGCCTCGGACTGCCCGTCAGCGCTGACTTTCGTGCCGCAATCGCTCGACAGGCAAATGCGGCCCGTACATACCGAAGCGCGCACGGTTACACGCTGGATCAGTTCGGGCTCTGTCCGGACGGGATCGATCGCGACCTTGGAGACGTCTATAGACGCCTCGCTGCGCGGTCGCTTCAGAGCGAGCCGGGGCCTGCCAGCGTCCCATATCCGATCCGGCAACACCCGGCTGTCGCGGGCCGAGAGACTTGTGATCGGATCGGTTTCAAGAAAGAATGACCGCCGGCAAAAGCGACCTGGATCGATTTGAGTCCGATCCGCCCTCGACGGAGCCGAAGGTCAGGCCCAGCAACGGGCTCGCGGGCACATCGTCAACCAGGATACGCATGCCTCCTCCTCGTGATGTACCGATCCACTGGGCCGGCCTGTTCCGCTGCTGCGACGACGCCACCGGCCGTGCGCCCACCTGAGCTGCGCATTGCGATCCTGTCCGACGCCGCGCCAGAGCGTAACGGCGTCGGCGCCTACTATAGCGACCTCGCCGATCATCTCC
>JBGSKP010000415.1:0-2514 GCA_041741175.1 Thiocapsa sp.
AGAGCACGCTCTCGCTCGCGGGCTGAATCTGCGTCTGCCAGTCGCTCTTGCCGGCGTCGGCCATCACGGCAAGCTTCAGCCCGGTCTTTTCGGCGTCGTGATCACCGACTACGCGACGCAGGTCGGCCTCGTCGCAGTGACGCCAGGGACCGAACTTGTCGGCCGGAAAGATGCGCGGTGAATTCTTATAGCCGATTTCCATGTAATCGATGCCGGCATCGACACAGGCGCGATAGATCGCGGACACAAAGTCATCGCCGAACTGGTGGGCATTGACAAGCCCCCCGTCGCGCACAGTGCAATCGAGCACCTTCAGCTCGGGTCGGAAGGTAATCCAAGGGGCCTTTTCGGACATCAAACATTCTCCAGGGGGATCGTCGTAGATGAGCCATTTTGAGGCTACCGCGGCTTCTGAGCAAACGCTCGACTCGGCCGCGCCAAACTGCGACCTGCACGCGCAGGACGGCGCCCGAGTCAGCTCGTTGCCGGCCCGTCCGACGAGGCAATCAAGGCCATACGGACCAACTCGGCGAGCGACTCGGCGCGCATCTTTTCCATCACACGCGCCCGATGAGCCTCGACCGTTTTGGCACTGACCCCGAGCGCGGCAGCAATGTCCTTGTTCGCTTTGCCCTCCGTCACCATCGCCATCACCTCGTGCTCGCGCGGTGTCAGCTCAGCCAGACGCGCTGCAATCCCGGCGCGAGTGGCCTGAGTGGCACGGTTGCGCTGATCCTCATCGAGTGCACGCCCGATGCTGCGCAACAGATCCTCGTCGTGAAAGGGCTTCTCGATGAAATCGACCGCGCCTGCCTTCATCGCCTTAACCGCCATGGCGACGTCGCCGTGTCCGGTAATCATGATGACCGGCAAGCGATAGCCCTCCCGCGCTAGATGGCCCTGCAGATCCAGGCCGCTCATGCCCGGCATCCGCACATCGAGCAGGAGACAACCGGGCCGACCGGGATAATAGCTCGCCAGAAAGACATCGGCCGACTCATAGGTCTGGACCGACATCCCGGTCGACTCGATCAACCATTGCAGCGATGTGCGCATGGCCTGGTCGTCGTCGACGACGAAAATGGTGGCGTCGCTGGTCATGTCAGGCCCTCCAGGAGCTCGGTGTCGTGCGTGGCTGCACCCGCAGGCTCGGCGGCCTCCGAAAGCGGGAGCGAGACATAAAAGGTCGAGCCCTGTCCGGGCTCGGATTCGGCCCAGATGCGGCCGTCATGATTCTCCACGATGGTCTGGCTGATCGCCAGGCCCATGCCCATCCCGCCCTCCTTGGTCGTAAAGAACGGATGAAACAGATGCAAAATCCGCTCGGCGCCGATGCCGGGGCCGCTATCTTCGACGGCGACCAGCGCCCGATCGCCATCGACCCAGGTCCGGATGCAAAGCCGGTGACGCGCCTCGGGAACCTCCTGCAGAGCATCAATCGCATTGCGAACCAGATTGAGCAGCACCTGCTCGATCTGCACCAGGTCGACGCGAACCGGGATCGGGTGCCCGCCCGGATCGAGTTCGATCTGCAAACCCATGCGCTGGGTCTCGAACTCGACGAAGGAGCAGACCTCGCGCACCAGGTGATTCAGATCGGCCGCCGCACGGATCGGGGGCTGCTTGCCGACCAGGGCCCGCAACCGACGGATGATCTCGCTGGCGCGTTGCGCCTGGGCCGTGATCTGGCCCATGGCTCCGACCAGATCCTCGGTCTTGGAGGAGTCGTTCTGTAAGCGCCGACTGCAACCATTGGCATAGTTGACTATCGCCGACAGCGGCTGATTGAGCTCGTGGGCCATGCCGGTGGCCATCTCACCCATGGTGCTCAGGCGACACACATGCACCAGCTCGGCCTGATGCTGGCGCGCCTCCTGCTCGGCACGGCGCACGGCGGTGATGTCGCGGGCATAGATATTGAGGTACCCCAGATCGCGAATCGGAGCGAACAGGAGTGAATAGACCTGCCCCGCCACCTCCTGCTCGCGCTCCTGCGGCTCGCCGCTTTCCAGCGCCAGGCTCACCTGCTCCTCCCAATCCCCGGGCAGGTGCTCGCCCGCCTCCACGCCCCACGCCTGCAACAGCGGACGGCTGGAGCGGTTGGCGTAGACGATCATGCCAGCGGCAGTCACCCGCAGGATCGGGCTGGGGCTCTCGCTGGCGAAGCGCGCCAGGCTCTTGATTTCGTGTTCGGCCTGCTTGCGCGCCGTGATGTCGTGGATATAGAGGGTATAAAAACGCTCGGACTCCAGGTCGATCGGCACGATCGAGATCTCCACCGGGATCTCCACCGGTATCCCGGAATCATCCGAGCGCAGCGCCACCAGCTCGCCCCGGCCCTGGGGCTCGCGATGCAGATGGCGCGAGCGATCCAGCAGCCGTTGAAAGGCCGGGCGGGCGATCTCGGGCAACACCCGTTCGGCAAAGACGATCCCGGTGGCCTTGCTGCGATCCAGCCCCAGGACACGCTCGGCCGCCGGGTTGAGCTCGATGATCCGACCGCTGTGATCGAGC
>JBGSKP010000416.1:0-9713 GCA_041741175.1 Thiocapsa sp.
CTTGGCGAGATCCGCACCGTGGGCGGCGATCTTGTAGGTGACGATGCCGTCGCGCACGTCCTGCTTGTCGGGCAGGCCCAGGTGCTCCTTGGGTGTGACGTAGCAGAGCATGGCGGTGCCGTACCAGCCGATGTTGGCCGCACCGATGCCGGAGGTGATGTGGTCGTAGGCGGGGGCGATGTCGGTGATCAGCGGGCCGAGGGTGTAGAAGGGTGCCTCGTAGCAGTCCTTGAGCTCCTTGGTGACGTTCTCCTCGATCATCTGCAGCGGCACATGGCCGGGGCCTTCGATCATGACCTGAACGTCGTGCTCCCAGGCGAAGCGGGTCAGCTCGCCCAAGGTCTCCAATTCGGCAAACTGGGCGGCGTCGTTGGCATCGGCAATCGAGCCCGGGCGCAGCCCGTCGCCCAGGCTGAAGGAGACGTCGTACGCCTTCATGATCTCGCAGATCTCGCCGAAGTGCGTGTAGAGGAAGTTCTCCTGGTGGTGTGCCAGACACCACTTGGCGAGGATGGAGCCGCCGCGCGAGACGATGCCGGTGAGCCGCTCCGCGGTCAGCGGGACATAGCGCAGCAGCACGCCGGCGTGGATGGTGAAATAGTCCACGCCCTGCTCGGCCTGCTCGATCAGGGTGTCGCGGAACATCTCCCAGGTCAGCTCTTCGGGCTTGCCGTCGACCTTCTCGAGGGCCTGGTAGATGGGCACGGTGCCGATCGGCACGGGTGCGTTGCGCAGGATCCACTCGCGCGTCTCGTGGATGTTCTTGCCGGTGGAGAGATCCATCAGGGTGTCGCCGCCCCAGCGCGCCGACCAGACCATCTTCTCGACCTCCTCCTCGATACTGGAAGTGACGGCCGAGTTGCCGATGTTGGTGTTGATCTTCACCCGGAAGTTGCGCCCGATAATCATGGGCTCGTGCTCGGGGTGATTGATGTTGGCCGGGATGATGGCGCGACCGCGGGCGACCTCGTCGCGGACGAACTCGGCGGTGATGGTCTCGGGCAGGCTGGCGCCGAAGGAATGGCCGCGATGCTGGCGCAGGAGCTTCGTGTAACGCGGGTCGGCGCGCAGCGCGTCCAGACGCATGTTCTCGCGGATAGCGACGAACTCCATCTCGGGTGTGACGATGCCTGCTCGTGCGTAGTGCATCTGAGTGACGTTGCGGCCCGGCGTGGCGCGACGCGGGGTGCGGATGTGCTCGAACCTCAGGTGCGCGAGTCGCGGATCGGATTGGCGCTCGCGTCCGAAGGCGGAAGTCGGTCCGTCGAGCAGCTCGGTGTCGCCGCGCTCTTGGATCCAGGGGCTGCGTAGATCGGTCAAGCCGGCGAGCAGATCGATGTGCGCCGTCGGGTCCGTGTAAGGCCCCGAGGTATCGTAGATCATGATCGGCGGATTCTCTTCGATTCCCGTGTTGGTCTGCGTCGGGGTCAGGGTGACCTCGCGCATGGGCACGCGCAGATCCGGGCGCGATCCCGTCGCATAGACCTTGCGTGAGCTCGGGAAGGGCCGCGTGACCTCGTCGGACAGCTCGGCGGTCTTGCGGACGAAGGCCTGTGGGATGGCGCTCATGGAGTCTCCTCTCAACGAATGCGGGACGCACGTGGACGCCCTTGATGTGGGACCGTAACGGCCGTTCGGGCTGCGATCCGATCCGATGGCGGCATGCACAGGCTCAGGAGGAGCGGCGGGTGATCGGGGCGAACAACGACCCGATTCGAGGCGACGACAAACCGCAACGGACCACGCGACGGCGTGGCCGGGTTGTTACCCCGGTTGCTCGATTGCGGACCCGGCGGATAATCCCGGTGTCTGAATCGAGACGGATGATGCCTCTTCAGCGCCTGCTTTCCTGCGCCGGCATGATCCGGATCAGGTTCGAAGGGTCTTTCTCAGCCCGCCGCGCGCCGGATCCTGGCGATCGCACCCGGCGCCGTTCGCGCGAGGTGCGATCTGATTGGGTTCGACTGCGCGTGCCGGACACCCCCAGCAGCATAGGCGCTGAAACTATCGAAAGGAGACGGGGATTTCAACCCAAGCGATCGCGGGGACGGTCGCGGCGACTGGCAAAATGCCCGTGACCAGACCGGAATGGCGAGCATCTTCTAACCGAAAGAGGTCCGTCGCGATTTGCCCTGCCTGCCACGCTCGCCATAACCTGTTGGGTCAATGCATCATCGCGAGGGCCGACAGCCGCGCCGAAGCTGCTCCACACGCCCACTGACCCGAACAGGCGCATGCGCGCAGCACATACCTCGCATACTATATCGACGTGATGCGATCTTCCCGGCTCGGCCCGGCTCGTCCGTTCCGTTGTCGGGACCTAGTGTCGTCTGCGGTACAGCAGACATGACATCTTGATGTCCCGCCGAGGCACCCGCGCTCATGAACGACGTCAATCTTGCAGCTCACGACAACCGTGTTGACTACCTGGGCGACGATGCGACGCTCTGCATGGGTGTTGCGACCCTGATCCAGCCTAGAGGACTGCGGCTAAACGCCTTCGACAGCCTTGATGAGCTGAGTGCTGCGCTCGATCGAACCATGCCGCGCGTCCTGCTGCTGGACCTGCGGCACCTCTCGACCGACACGCGCCTGCCCCAGCTCATCGAACGTCTGATCGGCGGCACCGCCAAGCCACCCGAGCTGATCTGCATCGCCGAAGATGGGGGTATCGAGACGCGTCTGGAGGCGATGCGCGCGGGTGCCCGCGCATACTTCTCCACACCCATTGATGTCGCCGATCTGGCGAAACGTATCATCAGCCTCACCGGTTTGGCCAAGACGAGGCAACCGAAGATCCTCGTGGTCGAGGATGATCCGGTGCAGGCGAACTATATTGCTCTCTTGCTCAACAAGTCGGGGATGCAGCCACACCTCGTCGATCAACCGTTGCAGATCCTCGATAAAATGCATGAGGTGCACCCTGATCTGGTCTTGATGGATCTGTATATGCCGGAGGCGACCGGTGCTGAGTTAACCGCCATCATCCGCGATACCCACGCCTTTTTCGACATCCCGATCATCTTTCTGTCTGCTGAAACAGATCTTCAAAAACAGCAGGATGCACTCAGAGTCGGCGGCGACAGCTTCATCGCCAAGCCGGTTCAGCGCGATCAGCTGATCGGCGCGATCGAGCATCGCATTCGCATGTCGCGCTGGCTCAAAGACCGCCGGGTGACGGCCGATCGCAGCGCGGCGCCCAGCGGTATCCTGCTCAAGGACGAGTTTTTGCGCCGGCTCGATCGACTTGTCCATGCGAGCGAGCCACCCGCGCCGGGTGCGGGGCTTATCCTGATCGAGCTGGACCGACCACAGGACGTCCTGGAAGCGCTCGGCCTCAAAGGCATGGAGCGTCTGTTCGGTCAGTTGGAAGGCATGCTGGCCGAGCAGCTTGCAGCGGAGGAATGTGCGGCGCGGCTCGACGACTTCACCTTTGCGCTGCTCGCGCAGCGCGACACACTGGAGGAGCTGGAGGCGCTGGGAGTTCGCCTGCTGGGCTTATTTGCGGCGACCAAGCTGCGGGCCGGCGACCAGCGTCTGGCCATTACCGTGACCATTGGCATCGGTCTGTTCACGCCCCCCGCCGACGATGCCATCACCATGGTCTCGCGCAGTCGCACCACCCTGGCGCGGGCCAGGCACGAAGGCGGCAATCGCGTACGGACCTGGAAGCCGCTGCTCGCGCCCGAGATCGGCGCGGATTATGAGCAGCTGGTCAAGCAGGTGGTGCTCACGGCCATCGCCCAGGATGGTCTGTTATTGATGTTTCAGCCGATCGTCTCGCTCGGAGCCAATGTGGGCGAGCTCTACGAGGTTCAGCTTCGGTTGCGTACGCGGGATGGCGAAGAGGTCCCCGCGGCCGATTTCCTGCCCGTGGCCGAACGGGCGGGATTGATGCCGAAGATCGATCACTGGGTGCTGGAGCATGCGCTGGACGTCATGAATGCACGGCGCAGCACGCATCCCAGATTAAGGCTCCTGATCCATCAAACCATCGAGTCGATTGCCACGGATGACTGGCTCCCCTGGTTCCGCGATCAGATGATCCAGCGCAACCTCATCCGACGCCGTCCGCTACTTCAGTTTCAGATGCGCGACATTCGCGAGCATCGCCCGGAGGCGCGCGCGCTCGTCGAGGTGTTGCGCAAATACGGCATTCAGGTCTGTGTCGCCAACGTGTCGGGCCATGCCTCCGACATCGCACTCTTAGGCGAGCTCTCCGTAGCGCTCGCCAAACTGTCTTTTGCGACCCTCTTGAACACCGATCTGGCCGAGCTGACGCAGGTCGTGGAGCAGCTCAGAACGCAGGGGGTGTCGGTGATCGCAGCGGGTATCGAAGATCCGGCGACCATCTCCCGGGTCTGGAATTGCCGACCGGACTACATCCAGGGCAATTCGCTTCAGATGCCGAGCAGCGAGCTGATCTACGATTTTCACTACTCGACCGATGACATGTGAACCGCGCCCCGAGCCGAACGATCATGCCATCTGATACCGGCGTTCACGGGGTTGAAGCCATCCAAGCCGGCGCTGCGGGAGCGCGTTCGACTGCGTCCAACCACACCGGACGATTGATCCTTGCACCGGGCGATCCGCAGGTCTGCCCGGATCGCGATCAACTCATCCGCACCCTTTTGGAGGCGGGATTCATCGCCGGGCCAATCGCCGACCGAGAGTGCGCCTTCCAGGTCGGGGCCGAGTTTCTCGACTTGATCACCTTCGTCGGCTGTGCCGTGTCAATCGCCACCGATCCGGTGACCGGCAGCGCCTTCTGTCACGTCTTGATTTCGCCCGCCACGGTTGTTCCACGGTGGTGCCATGGACGCAATACACGTGCACCGCGCTGTCCCGGCTGCCGGAGCCGACGCGCCGACTGGCAGTCGCACAACGCGCAGTGGACACTCCAGCCCGACGACAGGGTCGCCTGCCCAAGTTGCGGACAGTCTCATGCGCTCTGGCAGTGGGATTGGAAGCAGCAGGCCGGATTCGGCCGGCAGCTCATCGAGATCGAGGAGGTCTTTCCAGGCGAGGCCGTTCCGACACCGGAACTGCTTAATCGACTGGAGCGCGCAAGCGGATGCGCCTGGGGCTTTTTCTTTGTGCAGGACTGACTGAGACGGCTGCGATCCGGCTACGCAGGAACCTCGACCTCCGGTGTCGAGAACGAGACCCCTTCGGGCAGCTCGATGGTCATGCTGATCGGGAGATGGTCCGACAAGGCGTAGTCGACAACCCGTGCGGCAACCAGCTTCAGCGGCCGGGAGATGAGAATATGATCCAGGTTGTGCGTCGGACGCCAGCTCGGGAAGGTCTTCAGCTCGCAGTCCAGACCGCGCATGTCGGCCTGCCGGACCATCGCCCGAAGCCCCTTCGAGTCACAGCCGCAGTTGAAATCGCCCATAATCACAAGATAAGGATGCTGTTTGGACAAGGCGACCAGATAGTCCAGTTGACGCTGCCGTGCCCGCCAACCCAGGGCGAGATGCACGATGGCAACGGCAAGCGTCTCCCGATCCGACAGCGCTAGCTCGGCCACTACGGCGCCGCGTCCGGGCAATCCAGGCAGCTTGTGCTCGGTGATGCGCTGCGGCTGCAGACGGCAGAGTATCCCGTTACTGTGTTGTGCGAATGGCCCGAGGTTGCGGTTGATCTGGCGATACCAGTGCGCAAAGGCGCCATGGCGGGCCAGATACTGAATTTGGTCGACATACGCGCTGCGCAGCGAACCGGCATCGACCTCCTGCAGTCCGACCAGGTCAAATTGATGCAGGAGCTGTCCGATGCGGGTCAGGTTTGCCAGCCGTTCCGGATGCGGCAGGACGTGTTTCCAACTGTTGGTGAAGTAGTCGCTGTACTGTCGTGAGTGGATTCCCGCCTGCACGTTGTAGCTCAGCAGCTTGAGACGCTGAGTCCCGGTCGCTGGCGCGCCGCTCACATTCCCGCGAGGCGTCGTGCACTGATCGACGCTGGTCTGTACGGGGACTGGTTGGGACGCTATGCGCGGGAGGTCGGCGCTCAGATCGGCAGCGCCCGCTTCCTGCCGGGTGCGCTGTTTTGCGCCCGATCCGGCGACAATCGCATGGTGCGCCGGTGGCCTGGAGTCCATGGATCCGATGACCAACCTCCTGACGCTGAGAGTAGAGATGCGATGATCGCGATGCAATGGCGCACGGCGGCGTGGTCGAATCGATTCCGACTCAATCCCGGGTTGCCGCCCGTGACAGCTGACCGCCGGCAGACGATGCCCTGACCATAGCGGCATCGCCCCCGAGGCGCGGTTTAGTTGCTCAGCCCCTGGATGTACTGCGCGACTGCCGCGATCTCCTGATCGCTCAAGCGGCCCGCTGCACCACGCATCATCCCGTTCGGGTCATTGGCGCGGACGGCACCGCGGAAGTGCTCAAGGGTCTGTTTGGTGTAGTCGGCATGCTGCGCCGAGATCCGCGGGAACTTGGCGATCGACTGACCCTGTCCGGCTGGACCGTGACAGGCGCTGCAGGCCGGTACGCCCGTCTCGGGGTTGCCCCAGCGGTAAATGGATTCACCCTTCGTCGCCAACTCCGGATCGGCTACGCCGGGGGCCTCGGTTTGCTGCGAATAGTAGGCGGCCAGATCCAGCACTTCCTGATCGGTCAAAGGCATGGCCATTGGGGTCATCTGCTCGTTGACCCGATTGCCGGCTTTAAAGTCCATCAACTGCTTCTTGATGTATTCCGGATGTTGACCCGCCAACTTGGGCCAGATCGGCACGATGCTGTTGCCTTGAGGGCCGTGGCAAGCGATGCAGATGACGTTCGCCTTCGCCTCGCCGGCTTGCGGATCGCCAACCTGAGGCGCACTGGTTTGATGCCCTTCGGACGCGTGGACTGCGCCGGTAGCCAATACCGTTGCCACCGAAACTGTTATCAGCCAATTTTTTACCATGGAGGATGCCTAATCGGGTCGTGGGTCATGGTCGCCGAGCCGTGTTGGTGCGGCGCCCTAAGTCGGGGGGCGAAAAAATCACTGGATGTATATCAGAACATCCGCATATGGGTCAATCGAACGGGGTCCGAAGATCAGTGATTCAGGCTCCCAGCTACCCCCCCAGAGACCGACGAGCGCCGCGGAAATTCCCTTACGCGTCGTTTTCAGTACCGCCGTTTAACCATGCGCTTCATGCCGTTTCCAGACCGATCCGACGCCTGCACATCCGCAGGGCCGCGCAGGAGATCCGCTCCGCACGCCGGCCCCGCAGCGACGCTGTCAGTGGTTCATGTGCTGCATCTGGATTCGACGCACCGGCGCCTGGACACTCGACCGGGATCCATCCTCGAAGATCAGCGTCAGATCCACCACATCACCCTCATCCAGCGGCTGCTTCAGGTCGATCAGCATGACATGCAGCCCGCCCGGCTGAAGGGTGACCGTCGCGCCGGCGGGAACCTCGATCTTGTCGATCCGCCGCATTCGCATTATGCCCTCTTCTTCAACATGGGTGTGCAGCTCGACGAATTCGGAAACGTTACTCTCGGCGCCAACCAGGGCCTGGCCCTCACCGGATGGGTTCTCCAGCGACATAAACACAGCGCTGTTGGGCTGGCCAGGCGGCACGGCTCGGGCATAGGGGTCGCCGATCGAGATCTCTACGCTGTGAGCGGCGACGGACAGTGTTGTCAGCAGGGCGGCAGCGAGCAGACGTGCAGCTTTCATCGGCATGATGTGATCTCCTAAAGTGTGGCAAGGTCGCGCTGTGTTGAATTATGGTGTTCCGTCACGTTGGTCGCCATCGGCTCCGTCAGCCTCCGGTCCGAGCAACTCGCGGATCGCCGCGACGATCTGTGCGGACGGAGTGGCGTGATCGAGGTTGCGCACGAGCCGACCCTGCGGGTCGACCAAATAGCTGTAGGCCGAGTGATCGACCACATAGCCCATGGCCGAATCGGGCAGATCGGTTCGCCGATAGGCTGCGCCGTAAAGCCCGGCGACTGCCGCAATCTGCTCGGCCGTGCCGGTCAGACCGAGGATGCGGGGATGGAAATAGCCGCTGTATTCGGCCAGTCGCTCGACTGAATCGCGCTCCGGATCGACACTCACGAACAGGACATGCACCCGCTCCAACTCCACGGGCGTCAGCGCCTTGAGCGCACCGGCGATCAGCACCAGGTTCGTCGGGCAGATGTCCGGACACCAAGTGTATCCGAAATACACCAGCACGACGTCGCCGCGAAAATCGGCAAGGTCGACCGGACCGCTTGCCGAATCGAGCACGAAGTCGCCACCCGTGGGCGGTTCGGCCAAGTTCAGAGTCTGGTGCCTGGGTTTGTCGGAAGTCATCTCCACCCCGGTAGGCGTCCAGAACCATAACCAGGCCAACAACCCAGTGAGTACCAGGATAATAATGACCAACAGCTTTCGCGTCATGATTCAGGGCACCTGTGCCGACACCTCATCCGATCATCTTGGCCGGCAGGGTGCGCTGCGCCTTGATCCAGGTCAATCATCCGTCGACGAGTTGGTTCGGCCGAGCGATTTGTGGGCTAGGCCCCGGCCACTGGGTGATTCGACCCACCGGGGCCGGGTCGCCAGCGCGTTCACCATGCCTGCGGCACGCGCATGCGCGGCCTGACGCGGTGGTGGCAATCGCGTGTGCTGGAGCGTGAGCACGCGCGCGTGGATCCGCAGACGTGGGAGCGGGCGTGGGACGCACTGCCTCTGCTGGATGATCTGAGCGAGGAGGAGACCCGGCGTCTGGCCGATCTGGCGCTGCTGCTTCTGCGCGATAAGAACCTGGACCCCGCCCAAGGGCTCGTGCTAAGCGAACCGATGCGCCTGGTGATCGCCCTGCAAGCCTGCCTGCCGATCCTGGAGTTGGGGCTCGACTGGTACAGCGGCTGGTACGCCGTCATCGTCTATCCGGAGGAGTTCGTGCCCGAGCGCGAGGTCATGGGCGAGGACGGCGTCGTCTGGACCGAGCACGAGGCCAAGAGCGGCGAAGCCTGGGAGCAAGGCCCCATCATCCTCTCCTGGGCCGACGTCGAGGCTGGAATGCAGCGAGACGGGTACAACGTCGTGATCCACGAGCTCGCCCACAAGCTCGACATGCGCGAGGGCACCGCCAACGGCTGCCCGCTCCTGCATGCCGGGATGTCGCCAAAACGCTGGACCGATGCCTTCGCGGGCGCTTACGACGATCTCTGTCGGCGCGTCGATGACAACGAGGACACCCCGATCGACCCCTACGCCACCGAATCGCCCGCGGAGTTCTTCGCCGTGGTCAGCGAATACTTCTTCGAGCGGCCCGACCTACTGCACGCCGACTATCCCGAGGTCTATCGACAGCTGCGCGCCTTCTATCGTCAGGATCCCCTGGCACGCCTTGGCGGAGCGGCTGTGCGCACCTGAGCGGAGCGACTGTGGAGGTCGCCTCCGCACCCTAGACCGCGCGGCCACGGATCGGCAGATCACGTCTCGGCACCCGACCTCACCGGGTTCAACCCCGCATGCCCGTCAACGCTGCGGGACGGGCCGCCCGGCCCGAAAGCCGCCGGCAGCCAGGGCATCGGCAACGACGGTCAGGCGGTGCCAGGGGTCGCCGGATATCAGACCTTTGATCGACTAATCGACGAGTGAGCACTGGTGCAGTAAGGCGCGCACGAGGCCGGGGGAGAGACGCGACATGGCCCGCTCGATCGCCTGGACGCGCTGCGGCGGCAGACGGGCGTCCGCATGGC
>JBGSKP010000417.1:0-66891 GCA_041741175.1 Thiocapsa sp.
GAGACGCTCTCGCTCACGACGCTGGGGGCGCTGGGGCCCGGCAGTGCAGTGAATCTGGAGCCGGCCCTCACCCTGGCGACCCCGCTCGGCGGGCACCTGGTCAGCGGTCATGTCGACGGCGTCGGCGAGGTGATCGAGCAACGCGAGGATGCGCGTTCCTGGCGCCTGCGTATCCAGGCGCCTGCCGGGCTGGCTCGCTATGTCGCACAGAAGGGATCCATCTGTGTCGACGGGACCAGTCTGACCGTCAATCAGGTGGATGGCGCCGTCTTTGATCTGAACATCGTGCCGCATACCCTGCACGAGACCATCATTGGCGGCTATCGCCGCGGCACACGCGTGAATCTGGAAGTGGATCTGATCGCGCGCTATTTGGAGCGACTGCTGCTCGGGGATGCCGCGGCCGTGAGCGGTGCCGCCGCGTCCGGACTCACGATGGCCTTTCTCGCCGAGCACGGGTTTGCGGGATCGGTCGGTTCATCATAGTTTGCTAAACTAGACCTCTTTCTTGTCCGGATCAGAATCTATCAATGGGTAATCCAGGCCTGCACAGCATCGAAGAGATCATCGAAGACCTGCGCCAGGGGCGGATGGTGGTGATCATGGACGACGAGGATCGCGAGAACGAGGGCGATCTGCTGATGGCGGCCGACTGCGTGACCCCCGAGGCTGTCAACTTCATGGCCAAGTACGGGCGCGGACTGATCTGCCTGACCCTGAGCAAGGAGCACTGCGAGCGCCTGCGTCTGCCATTGATGGTCAGCGACAATCAGGCCGCCCACTCGACCGCCTTTACCGTCTCCATCGAGGCGGCCCGAGGCGTGACGACTGGCATCTCTGCGGCTGACCGCGCAACGACCATCCAGGCCGCCGTGGCGCCGAACGCGCAGCCGAAGGATCTGGTCCAGCCCGGTCATATCTTTCCGCTCATGGCCCAGCCGGGCGGTGTCCTGGTGCGTGCCGGTCATACCGAGGCGGGATGCGATCTGGCCCGGTTGGCCGGCTACAGTCCGTCGGCCGTGATTGTCGAGATCCTGAACGAAGACGGCTCGATGGCGCGTCGGCCCGACCTGGAAACCTTTGCCGAAACCCATGGATTGAAGATCGGCACCATCGCGGACTTGATTCACTATCGCGTCAGGCACGAAAAGGCGGTGCTGCGCGAATGCGAGTGCGCGCTGCCCACCGACTACGGTACCTTTCGCTTGCTCGCCTACCGTGACAGTATCGACGACGAGATCCATCTGGCCCTGACCCTTGGTGAGATCAGTGCGGAGCGCCCAACGCTGGTGCGCGTGCATCTTCAGAATACCCTGTGCGATCTGTTTGCGACGCGTCACAACGCCTGCGGTTGGCCGCTGCATGATGTGATGCGTCAGGTGGCCGCGGAAGGCGAGGGCGTTGTCGTGGTGCTACGTAACCGCGACAGCGCGGCCGATCTGCTGTCGCGTCTGAAAGATTTTCAGTTGCACGACGAGGACGACGTGGTGCCGGCGCGGCGGCAGGATCGCAATGCCCTGCGCACCTACGGCATCGGTGCACAGATCCTCGCCGACATCGGCGTGCGCAAGATGCGCGTCATGAGCGCACCGAAGGCGATGCATGCGATCTCGGGATTCGACCTCGAAGTGGTCGAGTACACTGGCGGTCGAGCGACGGGCGGCGCCTCGTCCTGAGCCATCGCGGATCCCTGAAGGGGGATCAGGGCACAGGGAGTAAGGAACAAGGTAAAAGGATGATGGGGTGTCGCCGGCCGATCGGTTATAGCCCCGTCGGTGAGAATCGCTTCCAACATTTCGGTTTGAAACCCGTCGCGCCCGTCTCGCCGGTGCGGTTTGAGTCGAAACGAGTCAATTGATGAGCATCAAAACGATCGAGGGCGCACTGCGCGCCGACAAAGCCCGGTTCTGTCTGGTGGTGTCACGCTGGAACAGCTTCGTGGTCGAGGCGCTGGAGAAAGGCGCAATCGATATGCTGCTGCGTCATGGTGTGAGCGAAGCCGATCTGACGATTGTGCGGGTGCCGGGGGCCTTCGAGATGCCGGTGACCATCGAGCGTCTTGCGGCGAAAGGGAGTTTCGATGCTATCATCGCCTTAGGTGCGGTGATTCGCGGCGGCACGCCGCATTTCGAGTATGTCGCGGGTGAGTGCGTCAAGGGCATGGCCCAGGTCAGTCTGAAGTACGCCATTCCGGTTGCATTCGGCGTCCTGACCGTCGATACCATCGAGCAGGCGATCGAGCGTGCCGGCACCAAGGCCGGAAACAAGGGCGCCGAGGCGGCCATGTCTGCGCTGGAAATGGTGGATCTGCTACGGCAGATCGACTGAGATGGTGAATCCACGCAGTCAGTCTCGCCGCTATGCCGCTCTAGCCCTGTATCAATGGCGCTTGACCGGCGAAGATCCGATGGCCATTAAGGGCCATCTGCTCGACGATCCGGAGTGGCTCGACGCCGTCGCGGGCTCGCTGAGCGGATTGGACGACGACGCCCCACCCGATGCCCGGCAGCGGTTCCAGTTCAATATGGAGCTATTGGATCAACTGCTGACCGGGGTGCCGGCCCATGTGACCGAGATCGATGCGCAGCTCGACCGGGTTCTGGACCGACCCATCAGTCAGGTTGATCCGGTCGAGCTGGCGATTCTGCGACTCGGCGCCTTCGAGATCCTCTTCTCCGCGTCCATTCCGGATCGGGTCGCGATCAACGAGGCGGTTGAGCTGACCAAGCTGCTGGGTGCCCACGAGGGACACAAGTATGTCAACGGCGTGCTCGATAAGGTTGCCCGCAACCATGCCGCGATTGCGACGGCGCAGCCGGCCTCTCTGCCGACGAAGAACAGTCCATGACCTCGGCGGCCGAGTCCTGTGGTCGCGGGCGGTGGTGTTGTCCGGGTCGGCGGTGAAACGGGGTTAGCGCGATGGATAGTTCCCGCTCCGAATTTGATCTGATCGGCCGTTTCTTCGCCGATCTGGGTCCGCCGCGCCCGGACGTGCGCCTTGGCGTCGGTGACGACTGCGCCTTGCTCGATGTTCCGGCCGGCCTGAGTCTGGCGGTCAGTACCGATACTCTGGTCGTGGGGACCCACTTCTTTCCGGACTGCGATCCGGAAGCCGTTGGCTACAAGTCGCTCGCGGTTGGTCTGAGCGATCTGGCTGCGATGGGCGCCACGCCGGCCTGGGCGACGCTGGCCTTGACCCTTCCACGTCGGGACGATGACTGGATTGCGGGATTTGCCCGCGGTTTCGGTGCCCTCGCCAACCACTATCGGGTTCGTCTGGTCGGGGGCGATACGACCCGTGGCCCATTGAGCGTGACGGTGCAGGTGCAGGGTCTGGTCAAGGCCGGTGCAGCGGTGCGGCGCGATGGCGCCCGTGCGGATGATCTGATCTGGGTGAGCGGAACCTTGGGCGACGCCGCGCTGGCGCTGCGACTGATCCAGGCGGGCGGCGTTGTCGAGTCCGGATTGCGGGCGCGGCTGGAACGCCCGGTTGCCCGCGTGGAGCTCGGCGCGGCGTTACGCGGGTTGGCGACGGCCATGATCGATCTGTCGGATGGCTTGGTGGGGGATCTCGGTCACATCCTCGCTGCTTCCGGCGTCGGTGCCGAGATCGATCCGGCGGCCTTGCCGGTGTCGCCGGCCGTTGCGCAGCAGGTCGCATCCGACGCCGATTGGACGCTGCCTCTGGCGGGTGGGGATGACTATGAGCTGTGTTTCTGTGCACCGCCCCCGTATGAAGCGCTGATCGACTCCCTAGCCAAGCCATTGGGCTGTTCTGTGACGGTGGTCGGGCGCATTCGCGCCGAGCCTGGCCTGATTCTGCGCTCGGTCGATGGCTCGTCCATGCGTCTTGCGAGGACGGGCTATGACCATTTCTCCGACGACAGCTGACGCCCGGCCGAAGCCGAAGCGGGGATTCGCCGCCCGTTTTGATCCGCGGCGGTCCAACTCTCTGCCTATCCAGACCTGAACCGCGTCCGCTCCATCGCCCTTGTGGGCAACCTGAGCCTGAAACCGACCGACGAGTTGACCGGCGTACCCCGGGACGCGGTTCAGCCCGGCTCGTCGATCTTCACGCAGAGCACGTCGCAGGTCAGGTTACGCAGGACGGTCCGCGCGGTAGATCCGAACAGCCCCATGAAGCCGTGGCGTCCGCGGCTTCCGATCATCACTAGATCAATGTTGAGTTCATTGGCCACCTCGTCGATGGTGCGTCCGGTCGGACCGACCCGAATCAGTCGATCGGCGATCGGCACTTCGAGTCGATCCCCCAGGGCGTCGAGTTCGCGCTGGGCGATGCCCTGGAGTTCGTCTTCGAGCTCCAGGTTGTCCGGGGCGGCGATATCGCCGGCATAGCCCACGGCTGAATAGTCCATCGCCGGAGGAATATGCTCGACCACATGCAGGAGAAAGAGCCGCGCGCCGAGTGCCGACCGCAGCTGTTGGGCACGTCGGACTACCGGCTCGCTCTCCCTCTCGAAATCCACAGCGAGTAACAGGCGTTGATAGTCTTGGGTTTCCATCGCATACCTCGCTCGGGTTGCTGATCTGTTTTTAACTGTCGCGGCTAAGCCTGTTCGGACCTGGCCCCGTGGTTAAGTTTAGACCTAAACACTCCAGTTGAGCCGAGAAAGGACAGGACGCGACGCCAGCGTCAGGAATGGGCGGTGCCTTGGCGGGTCCGCTCAGACCAGGTGCCGCCCCCGAGCGCCAGGCGTTCAATCTGCTCAAGCAGCGCGAGCGAGGCGCTATGCAGCTCGGGCAGTCGAGTCTGTAC
Source organism: Thiocapsa sp. (assembly GCA_041741175.1). Taxonomy (GTDB): domain Bacteria; phylum Pseudomonadota; class Gammaproteobacteria; order Chromatiales; family Chromatiaceae; genus Thiocapsa. The sequence continues at coordinate 4,778 of JBGSKP010000417.1, forward strand.
ATCGGCCTGCCTGCCGGCGGTCAGATCATCGACCAGCGCGTCGGCAATCGCGTGTACGCGATGATGCAGCGCGTCGATGGTCTTGAAATCGGGTAGGGCGCCGAAACGCGTTTGCCCAAGGCCCGGATACCATTTACCGAATGGACACTGCTCGGCGCTCTCGATGCCCTGCAGCGAGCTGGCTCCGGCCGCGAGCGCGGCGGTCAACGTCCGAACCCAGCGATGGTGCATAATGCCGGCCACGATCAAGGTCGCGTCGCCGTTGGTCTGCTCGATCGTTGGAATGTTGCGCCAGGCGCCCTGAAGATGCCAACTGTTCAGCCAGGCGGGGATGGCGTCCGGCGGCATCGGGCGTGCGATACCATAGCCTTGGCCCTGATCGCAGCCGAGCTGTCGCAGCACCAGCCAATCGTCCATGGTTTCGACCCCTTCTGCGATCACGTTGTGACCGAAAATCTTGGCGAGTCGGATCACATGCTCGACCACCCCCAATGCACTCGGATCTTCAAGCATGTCGCTGACGAAGCTGCGGTCGATCTTCAGCGTGTCCACCGGGAGTCGACGCAGATAGGCGAGCGACGAGAAACCGGTTCCGAAGTCGTCGAGCGAGATGACGACGCCGGTAGCCTTGAGTGCGGTGAGTCTCGACACGGCGACATGCATATCCGCGATCGCGGCGGATTCGAGAATCTCGATCTCGAGGCTTCCTGGGCTCAGGGTCGGATGGCGTGCCAGGGTCGCGGCGAGCCACTCGGCGAAACCAGGCAGCAACAGATGGGCAGCCGGTAGATTGATGCTGACCGAGAGCGCAAGACCCTGAGCTTGCCAAGCGACCATTTGGACGAGTGCGTGCTCGATGACCCACTCGCTCAGTCGAATCTCCAGCTCCGTGCCGTCCGCCTGCGCAAGGAAGTCCGCCGGGAACAGCAGGCCACGCTCGGGTTGCTGCCAACGGATCAGGGCCTCGGTGCCGATCGGATCGGCCGTCTTCAGATCCACTTTGGGCTGGTAGTGCAGCAGAAGCTCGTTGTGCTCGATAGCCGTGCGCAGACGCTGTAAGGCGCTCATGTGAGTCACGAGTGCCCGGTCCTGCTCGACATCGAACTGATGCATGCGGTCCCGGCCCAATTCTTTGGCGCGATACATCGCCTGCGTGGCATGGCGCAACAGGGTTTCCGGATCCTCGTCGTCCTCGGGAAAAACGGTCAACCCGAGACTGGCCGAGATGATGACTTCGCCGCCGTCGTGCGGGATCGGCGCTGCAAGCGTCGTGAGCAGACGGTCGAGAATGGACGATGCCGCCTGGGGATGCGCCAAATCGTCCATGAGCAACGCGAACTCGTCGCCGCCGACGCGGGCCAGGGTATCGCCTGAACGCAGTTGGGACTGGAGACGCTGTGCGATATCCGCCAGGAGTCGATCGCCGCCCTCATGGCCGAAGCGCTCGTTGATTGCGCCGAAGTGATCCAGATCCAGGACGCTCAAGGCGAGATGCGTCCGGTCACGCCGCGTGCGCAGCAACGACTGTTCAAGGCGCTCAAGGGTGAGGGTGCGGTTGGGCAGTCCGGTCAAGGCATCGTAGTAGATCGCGCGGAACAGGGCGTCCTGATGCGCCCGCAGATGGCTGAAGTCACGACCGATGGCAAGCAGGCGCTCGTCCGGTAATTGCTGGGAGGTCACTTCGACCTCGACCTGGCCCCCGTCTTTGCGCCGCAGCTTCCAGAAATCGCGATCGACCGTGCCTGCGATCCGCAGCTTTGCCAGATGTCTGTTAAGGTGCTCGCGCTCATCCGGCCACACTAGATCGGCGATCGTCATGGTTCGCAGTTCGTCGAGTGTGTGTTCCGTCATCGCCAGTGCGGCCGGGTTGGCATAGAGATAACGGCCGTCGGGCTGGCTGGTCCAGATGCCTTCGGCGGCGAACTCGGTGATGGCGCGTAGGTCTTGCTCGGTGCGTTGACGCTCGGTGATGTCGTGGCCAATGCCGAGGATACCGATGAGATCGCCGTTGGCATCCCGCATGGCGACCTTGGTGGTCTCCAGCAGCTCGCGATGGCCGTCCTGAGCGAAGGTCACCCACTCCTCGTTCGTACAGGGACCTTCCGTACGCATGGCCCGGCGATCGAATCCACGGAACAGATCCGCCGCGTCTCGGGCCATAAAGTCATAGTCGGTCTTGCCGATGATCTGCTGCCTCGGGGAACCAAAGAACGCCTCGAACCTTGGGTTGCAGGCGAGATAAACCCCATCGGGATCCTTTAGCCAGACAAGGTCGGGGATGGTCTGCACGAGCGTTTCCAGGTGCGCGTGCTCGCGTTCCAGCCGCTTTCCCAACGTGAGTGCCCGGCTGCGTTCGGCCGCCAGGTAACGATTGGACAGGATCAGCCAAAGCGTCAGCGCGAGAATCGCCGTGAAGGCCGCGGGCGTGGCGACAAGGGCAAAGCGATGCTGCCCCCAAAGGTCATCCCAGCCGATCGGCGGCAGATGCTCGAACGGCGGCATCCGATTGGTCCGCATCACCTGCTCGACCGAGGCGTAATCGGCGGGAATCGTGAAACCCGTGATGCCGGCCGCCTGGGCCGCCGGGTCATTCGGCTGGAGTGCAAGCAGGGCGGAAGCGATGCGGTGACCGGTGACTTCGCCGGTCGAGGGAAGGGCGACGAGCGGCCATTCCGGATACAGATCCGTGGAGAGCGCGAACGGAAAGCCGGACAGATCCTGGCGATTGAGAATCTTGACTGGGCTGGTCAGCCGACCCTCGCGTTGCATCTGCTCGATAGAGCGGATGGCGATATAGTGCGCCGGATTGGTAAAGACCAAATCCAGCTCCCCGCGATGGGCAGCCCGTTCCAGTGCCTCGGGCTCAAGGGCTTTAACCTTGATGCAGTAGCCCGGCAGCCTGTGTTCTAGATAGTCCGCGAGAGGGCGCCATTGCGAGAGCATGACCGCTTCGGGTCGATAGGCGGAGATCGCGAGCGAGAGCGCCTTGTCCGCGGCCAGGGCGTTTGTACCTGTGGGGCAGGCCATCAGCACGAGCCCGAACATCATGCCTGATCCCATGTGCTGCAGTCTCAAAGTGGCGATGTCCTTCGCGGCAGACACTCTGCGCTGACCAGATGATCCAGCGAATCGGGTTGTTTGAGCAAACCCCGCTCGGTCATGAAGCGGTTCAACCGGTCGGCGGCGAGCCAGACGCTCCCCGTTGGTCGGAGCAGCGTCCGATTGGCGTCGGCGCCCGGCAGCGAGAGCCCGCTGAAGGCGTCAGCGACCTGCTGCCCGGTGACGCCGAGTCGTTTCGCCATCCGAAAGGCGGCGGTTTGGGCGTTTTGATGCGTATACTCCAGACCGCGAAAATGGGCGGCAATGAGTCCGCTCAACGCGGCTCGATGTGGTCTCAGCAGCTCGGTCCGAACGGCCAGGACGTCGAAGATGGTTTCCGGGGTCTGACGGCTGTCGAACAGACGGTGATAGCCGGCATTCAGGAGTCGCGTGGCGTGTGGGTGATAGGTAATCACGGCATCGATCTCGCCCGCCGCCAAGGTGGTTTCCTGATGTTCGATCGGGGTATGAACGACGCTGACCTCGCTCTCGTCGAGACCCGCAAAATCCAGCAGGCTGACCAGCATCACCGCGCCCACGGCGGTGGTTTCGACGCCGATCCGCCGGCCACGCAGTTGGCTGACACAGAAGATGTCGGGTCGGGCCAGAACCATGTCCGCTCCCGCCGAGACGTCGAAGACGAGCAGGATCGTCAGCACGATTCCGCCGGCGCGCGCGATTAGTACCTCGTCAAGCGTCAGGGCTGCGCCGTCGATTTGTCCGGCGTGCAACCTCGCCAGTGAATCGGTCGCCGAGCTGGTCTCGACCAGACCGATACCGCCTGGCAGCCAACCGTTGTCGCGAGCGAGAAACATCGGCTCGTAGCCCGGCCAGACGTGACTGCCGATCGACAACAGCTGACGCCCCCGGCAGCCCGGTGCGGCTTGCGTCAGGGCAAGTGCGCAGAGGCTTAGCAGGATAGCGCGACGCGTTGGCACCGATTCCTCCGGTCGCGTTCCGTCAGGCGTCTTTCTTCAGCAGGTCAGCCAACCCTTCGAAGGGGTTGTGTGTGGTCTGTTTTCCGGGCAGGCCCGGCTTGGTGACCCGGCCGCCGGCCAGAGACGCCAGGTGCTCCTCGTATTTCTGGTGCTCGTTGTCGTGACAGTAAACGCACAGCAGCTCCCAGTTACTGCCGTCGGGCGGGTTATTGTCGTGGTTCATGTCCTTATGGTGGACGGTGAGCTCGCGCAGGTTCTCGCGGGTGAAGGTTCGCGCACACCGGCCGCAGACCCAGTCGTAGAGTTTGAGTGCCTGCTCGCGATAGCCGGCAGACCGCTCGTCGCTTGCCTTGCGGGCATCGGCGACGACACGGTCGAGCTTCGCGGTGTCGATGGGCTTGCCGGACTTAGGGTGACGCGGACTGCTGGTCGCCATCGGGCATCCTCCTTTGGTTTGACTCTGGGTTCCCAATCTTAATCGCTCTGAGCGCTTGGAACATCGCACCGATGCGGATTGTGGTCGGATGGGCCGAGCCTCACTGATCGCTAGCGGCCACCGATGTGTTCACTCGATGATGTCGGTGATCCGCCAGTCCGCGCCATGGAGCCTCATGCGGACATGCGTTGGAGAATGCCCGAGATCGCCGATGCGGACCAGGAATCGGTTGTAAGATTCGAAAAAGGCAAAGTCGATCGCGCCGAGCAGATAGGGAGGGCTCTGCCCTGTCGTCTGCGTCACGGCGCTGCGTAGCGTGTCGCGAACCCAGGGTAGCGTAATAGCCTGATCCAACGCAGAATCGCCGAGGCGGTCGACATTCTGTCGAATCCAGCCCATCACACTGTCGGGGTCGCCGGCCGGGAACACCCCATCGACACCGGCTGTGACCCGTGACTTGTAATTTGCGCGGATCGCCGGCAGGTCCACCATGGTGGCGAGTTGTGCCGTGCCCTCTTGATTGATGGCCTCGTCGAGCCGGAAGACGGTGAAATAGGGCCAGATGCCGTAGCCGATCAGCGCGAACGCGATGAGGTATCCAAACAATCGCATGGGCTTAAATTCTCAGATGATGGATAGGCTGAAGAATTCTACCCTTAAGCCTGCGCCCGATATAATCCGGTGATCGCGAATCGATCCCGCGATTGGAGAGAAGTGACGATGAGGCAATTCTTGTCTACCGCCAACCTGGATCGATGCAGCCGCGGTGGCGCATGTGCTGCTCGGCTGGATCCGGGTGCGAGCCCAAACCTGTCTTGCTGTGGTCGGCTCGCGTGAGCGCCACCGAAGGTCTCCTGACCTTCCTGGTCGGTGGTGCCGTGCGTGATCGTCTGCTTGGTCGGTCGGTCGACGAACGCGATTTCGTCGTGGTCGGCGCAACGGTGGACGACCTGCTGGCGCGAGGTTTCCAGCAGGTCGGCAAGGATTTTCCCGTCTTCCTGCATCCGCAGACCAAGGATGAATATGCATTGGCTCGCACGGAGCGGAAAACGGCGCCGGGTTATCATGGTTTTGCGGTCCATGCGGATCCGGACGTGACGCTTGAGGAGGATCTGCGGCGCCGGGATTTGACCATCAACGCACTCGCCGAGGATCCGTCCGGCGTTCTGTTCGACCCTTACGGTGGCCTTGCCGATCTGCGGGCACGCGTGCTGCGGCACGTGTCACCGGCCTTTGCGGAAGACCCGGTTCGGATCTTGCGCCTCGCGCGCTTTGCTGCGCGCTTCGACGATCTGGGTTTCACCATCGCACCTGAGACTCTGGATCTGATGCGCTCCATGGTCGAGGCTGGCGAAGTCGACGCCCTAATCCCGGAACGGGTGTGGCAGGAGTTGGCGCGAGCTCTCGGGGAAGATCGCCCGTCGCGGTTTTTTGAGGTCCTGCGCGAATGCGGTGCACTGGCGCGTTTGCTGCCCGAACTCGATCGGCTCTGGGGCGTTCCGCAGCCAGCCAAATGGCATCCCGAGATCGACACGGGTTTGCATGTCATGCTGGTGGTCGATATGGCGGCGCGTCTCTCCCCCAGTCTTGAAGTGCGCTTTGCTGCACTCTGTCATGATCTGGGCAAAGGCACGACACCGCTGGCGATACTGCCGAGCCATAAGGGACACGAGGAGCGCAGCGTCGATCTTCTCGAAGGTGTCTGTGACCGCTTGCGCGTCCCACTCCGCTGCCGGGAGCTTGCGCGGATCACTGCACGCTACCACGGGCTCGTCCACAAGGTCGATGAACTGCGCGCAACGACCATCCTGGACCTGCTCGAAGGTGTCGATGCCTTCCGGCGCCCGGAGCGCTTTCATCAAATGCTGATCGCCTGCGAGGCGGATTTCCGAGGCCGTACTGGTCATGCCGAACGCGATTATTCGCAGGGAGAGACCCTGAGGCGATTACGTGTCGCCGTCGCGGCGGTAGATGTCGGTACGATTGCTCAGGCATCTCAGGATAAAGCGCTCATCCCTCAACGGATCCGATCGGCGCGAGTTGCTGCCCTGAAGCTTGCGATGCAGGTTGAGTCAGTGGATCGATTGTCATGCAATGGCACGGACACCGAAGCCTGAGAATGGTCCCGATCTTGACCGGTGCGTCCGAGCGCTTGCGTAACTCGCGACGCATGCGGCGGGTCTACGTCAGAGTGCGCCGACTGCCTCGCCGACGAGCGAGCCATCAAACCGCTCTCTCGAAGCGTTCCTGAAAGCTCAGGACAGGACCGAGTACGCGCAAGTAGGCTTGTGCTGCCGCCTGCTTGGCAGGATGGGTGTGCGAGAACTTTGCACGGACTTCATTGCGGAAGCGGTCCCAGTTCGAGCTACAGAGCTGGTCCAGCGCGACCGAGATTGTTACCGTCTTCGAAATTGTGGTGTGCCACCAGCCATTCGGGATAAACATGGTCTCGCCCGGGCCAACGACAAACGACAACACGGTTGCCTTGGCCGCAAGCGGGAAGCGCTCGAGGTCCGGAGCCTTGAGATCATTCACTAAAGACTTCCACGGGTCGTCTGGATCCGGGTATAAATACTCGCTTTCCCAAGGCGGGACGACGATGAATTCTTTTTCTCCGACCAGTTGGTTAATCCAGGCGTGGAGGCCCATATAGTCGTAATGAACGTAAGGGAAGGAACCACCTGGACTGCCGAAGAAGATCTCGTAAGTCGATGCGCCGCACAAGAAAGAACCCGGGATCCATTTGCTCCCGATCCGATCCGGCCGGGCATACATTATCGGCGGCTGTATGTATTCGAGTAGCTCTGGAAAGTCTCTGTCAAGCGATAGCTTCCCAGGATAGGGTGCCGGGTTTTCGGGTGTGCTGTCATAAAGCCGGTCGATGAACTCCCCGAGTGGGAAGCGTGCACCGTTGATTTCGACCTCGCGATGGCCGAAACGGTTCTTGAAAAACTCCGCGTTAAAGAGTTCGCGGGCAGGCCAATCGGCCGTTGCGTCACCCAATACGACCGGCTTGAGCGGATCAAGGTGCTCTCGGCGAAACTCCTCTAGGGTCATCCCGTATTTTTTCTCGACGACGATTTCGCCGATCCGGGCAAGCTCGATGGTGCGTGCGGCCATGGTGCTATTGCTCCTCTTCGGTGATATTTGTTCTATCGTCTAAACTTCTGCGAAGAACGTCTACGTTATGGCGTTTTGGCGAGAATTGCCAGCATCCGATAGCCCGGCCACGCCGGCATCTCTTGGAATTCCACCTCAAAATCAATCGATATCCCTTCATCTTCCAAAAGTTTTGGGTAGTTGTGCGAGTAAGACAACTCGTGCCCGCATGGAATAGATTCTGGTTTCTGGCTTAAATCGAATTCTTTTTCAACGGGTTCAATTAAAAGTAGCAGAGAATTTGGCGAGCGGCTGGCAATATCCCGAAATACCTTGGAGAGTGATTCCTTGGATAAATATTCAAGGACGCCGCAGCATGTCAGAAAAATAGTATTTGGACTTGAATTCTCATGCACCCACTGGGTCAAATCAGCGCACTCGAACTTCAGGTTTGGATAGCGTTCTTGATTGCTTCGAATTTGTTCTTCGGAAAGGTCCAGGCCAAGGAACTCGTTTGGACCTGTCCACTGCTCGAACAAAAAGTTAAGCCATTGCCCATCACCACAGCCAAATTCGCAAACTCGAGTAATCTTTTTTTGCTGAATTGCGGGAAGACAGCGCGGCACCAATTCGGAAAGTAAAGGGAGGCTCAGATTCCGGAAGCGCTCCGCTGTTTTGGCGTACCAACCATCCGCTTTCTGCCGGATCCAAAACTCTCGGTGTAGAGATTCCAGATGCGCCGGGTCGAGAAGAGCCGTTTGACCAAGATAGTAGCGGATCAGGCGGGAGGTTCGGCCGCTCCCAACACGATTGTCGAGGTGAGGCAGGGTGAATGATCGACGAATAGACTCTGTTTTTTTGGGAAACGCTCGGGATAAGATCGCGCCGACGGCATATTTCAGAGTGTGCGGTTTCATGTCCTTAATGCCACAGTCTCACAGGGGTTGTATGTAATCTGTGCAGAAATGCTCTCGTCTGGCGTCTGGTTCACTCTGCACAGGCTTTCCCGGTCTACAGTTTATAGATCTCCGGCCGACGGTCTTCGAGCACCGGTAGACGCGCCCGGGTTTGCGCGACTAGGGAAAGATCCAGGTCAGCAAAGAGCAGTTGCGCCTCCGCATCAGCCTCGACGAGGGTTGCACCAACTGGATCAATCACACAAGACTGACCACAGAATACGTTGCTGGAGTCTTGCCCGGCACGGTTACAAGCGATGACGAACATCTGATTTTCGATCGCTCGGGCCCGGATTAGTGTGCGCCAATGCTCGCAGCGTGGATGGGGCCACTGTGCCGGGAGGAAAACAGCGGCGGCGCCGGCCAGTGCATAGGCGCGCATGAGCTCGGGGAAACGTAAATCGTAACAGATGGCCAATCCGGCAGGGCCCCAGTCAGTGGCGACGAGCGTCGAACTCTCTCCGGCGGTAAGGTACTGCTCTTCGTGCATGAGTCGGAAGAGGTGCGTCTTGCTGTACGATCCCCGTATCCTCCCCGCAGCGTCGAAGTAGACCGCAGTGTTACCAACCTGTCCCTGACCCAATTGGGCGAGACACGAGCCCACGATGGCGATCCGATAGGTACGGGCCAGAGTCGCCGTCTCGGCGAATACACCAGCATCCAGCGCCGCGGCATAGTCGGCTGCGTGCGGGAGGTCGTACCCGGTCGACCAGAGCTCGGGAAAGACGATCACGTCTGCCCCTCGCTGTGCAGCGGCGGCCGTCCACTCCTCAGCGCGCGCGAGGTTCCGTCGTGGGTTGCCCCACGCCACGTCCATCTGACCTAATGCGACTTTCAACATGAGTTTCCCGTTTTCTCAACTCAAAATCGAGATATTTGGTGCTCCGATAGCGCTTGCCCGGACATCACGACCGACGCGTCGCCTCACGCGCTGCTGGCGGACCGTTGAGGTACTATCCGAGAAATTGAAACCTGGAACCTAAAAACGCCCGACAGGTCGTCATACAACAGCGTGTCGCCGAACCAGCCCCTGGAGGCCGATCTCCAGACAACCGCTTCGCGTGTCTGCTTGAACTGTCTGCGAAAGACCGACCAGACGGAGTCTACGACAACGGCGACATGACTGTCCGGCTCGATTTGTTTACGCAGAGGTTTGCTTCCTTAGGGGTTTAGGGTTCCTCTAACGCACCGGGGCTGGTTCGAAATTTGCGGTACAGCCGTTGGGGCAAGCAGACTCTCGGCCTATTTTTCCGGTCAGCCCCTTGACCAAAAGGGGTTTGGCGCAGGATCCTATTGAGCTTCGGGCTAAGTCCGCTGTCCGGGCGTTGGCTGGCAAGATCTGCGAGCCGGGATGAGTTGCCATCTTTGGCGAACCAAAGCGATCGAGCTACATGATCGAGCCCGATTGAGGACTCGACGGAACGCATCATGGAGAGTCAGTCGCTTGCCACCGACGCGTTGACACGCCTGCTCGGACCATCCTTAGGTTTTATCGCGTTCGTCGCATCACGAAGCGCCTTGCAAACTGCCCTGTGGACAATTCCTTATCGATATGGAAGCGTTGAACGCGAAATGTCAGGCCCCTGCTGCGGTGACGCTCTGGGATGAGTTCCAACATGCTGCGGCTCAGTATCCCGAAGACACGGCCTTGGTGTTCGCCGATCCGGTGGTGCCGCGGCGCTGGACTTACCGAGAACTCCTGACTGCGGCCCGGTCCGCTGCGGCAGAATTTGCGGCCCGCGGTGTCGGCGCCGGTGATCGTGTCGCAGTTATCGCCGACCGCCAGCTTGAGACTGTGGCGTCCTACCTTGCGGCCACAATGCTTGGTGCTGCATACCTGCCGATCGACCCGCGATTCCCGAAGGACCGGATCGACTATATGCTCGGCGACGCGGCACCGAGGCTTGTGCTTGCGGATCCATCGCTGGAACTGGATTTGATCGGCGAGCAATGTCACATATCGCCCGAGTGGTTTGTTGGCCATCCGGGCTCCGTCGCAGCGGCAGAGAGCGACTCTGAACGCGCCGCCTGCATCATGTATACGTCCGGCTCGACAGGGACACCCAAGGGCGTGGTTCTGCCGCATCGCAGCCTCATCAGACTCCTGTGCGCGGCGGATTACTATGCGTTCAATTCCGATCGAGTGTTCCTTCAACTCAGCGCTCTAACGTTCGATGTCTCGATCCTTGAGATTTTCGGCGCCCTGTTGCACGGCGGGCAGAGCATCCTGTTCCCGCGGCATGGTGTCCCCGACCTTGATCTGTTGAGGGACATCATTCGGCGCTATGGTGTGACGACGACCTGGCTGACCACATCGCTTTTCAACAGCATTGTCAGCATCGATCCGACAGTGTTGTCCGGCATCGAGACGATCTTCGTCGGCGGCGAGGCGCTCTCGGCAGCCCATGTCCGCAAAGCGCAGGCCGCTCTGCCGGAACTGGTTTTGCTGAACGGCTATGGTCCAACGGAAAATCACATCAGCACCTGCTATCGGATTCCCAGCCCTGTTCCGGAGCATTGGACGTCCATCCCCATCGGGCGGACGATCGCGGGGAGCACCACCTATGTTCTCGATGAGTCAGGCAAGCCTGTCGAACCGGGCGAGCTTGGGGAGCTGTACGTCGGCGGATACGGGGTTGCCTTGGGTTATCTCAATAAGCCGGAACTCACTGCCGAGCGCTTTGTGCCGGATCCCTATATCGGCGAGCCGGGCCGGCTCATGTACAAGACCGGTGACCTGGTGCGGGATCTGGGCGATGGCGTGCTGGATTATCTCGGGCGCAACGATACGCAGGTCAAGATCCGCGGCAACCGTATCGAACTCGGCGAGATCGAGCACCTGCTGCTGTCGCATCCGAAGGTGACCGATGCCAAGGTGCGCGTGAAGCTCGACGGCAATGGCGACAAGCATCTGGTTGCCTACTACCTGACCGACGGGGTTGACCTGGAGGATCTGGCTGAGTTGCTGGCCCGCAGTTTGCCGTCTGCAGTGGTGCCATCCCAGATCGTCAGACTGGCCTACATGCCGTTGAATCAGAACGGCAAGCTGGACGAGGCGCGTCTTCCGAATCCGTTCGATGGCGACATGCCGGCAGACGCCGAGGGTCATGCCTCTTTGATGGATGCTGCCCTGGAGTGGGCATCCGTTCCGGAGCTGATCGAGTGTTTGTGGCGTCTTGTTCTGCCGCCTGGCCGCGTCTTCTCGCGGACCGATAGCTTTTTCGAGGTGGGAGGTACCTCACTCGGGACGCTGCAGGTGGCTGCTCGGCTGAGCCGCGAGCTCGACCGTCCGGTGCCTGTGATCAAGTTGTTCGAGTTCCCCTCGATTGATCGGTTGGCGGCCTACCTCTGCGGAGCGGACGAGTCGAACCAGCTGGAGGCCGCGCAGAATCGAGCGGCCCGCGCGCGCGAGGCGAGGGGACGTCGGCGGGGTACCAGGTAGCGAGGTTGCTGCGAAGAGCTTATGTCCAATCATCAGACCGATCATCAAAAAAACCCGTTGCCTGCCGATGCGATTGCGATCATCGGTATGTCGGGGCGCTTCCCCGGCGCTGGCGATGTGCGCCAGTTCTGGCAAAACCTGCTGAACTGTCGCGAATCCATCACGTTTCTTTCCCCGGAGGAACTGGATCCATCCATCGCTCATCTGGCGAACGACTCGAACTATGTCAGGGCGAAGGGCATTCTGGAAGGAGTCGAATATTTCGACGCCTCATTTTTCGGTATTTCGCCAGCCGAGGCCCGGATGATCGATCCGCAGCAGCGTGTCCTGCTTGAGCTTGCCTGGGCGGCGCTCGAAGATGCCGGCTATGGTTCGGATCAAAGGCCCCGGCAGATCGGCGTCTATGTCGGGACGAATTGGAATCGGTACGACGCGCTGAATCTGGCCAGCAATCCGGATCTTCTGGAGCGTTATGGTGAGTTCAACGCGGCGTTGGCCAATGAGCCGGATTTTCCGGCGACCCGGATCTCCTACAAGCTCAATCTGACCGGGCCAAGCGTCAGCCTCTTCACGGCGTGCTCCACCGGGTTGGTGGCCGTCTCGGAAGCAGTCAAAAGCCTTCTGAACTACGAGTGCGAGATGGCGCTCGCAGGCGGTGCATCGGTAAGCTTGCCGCAGCGGCAGGGCTACCTGTACCAGGACGGTGGGATGCTGTCGAAAGACGGGCATACCCGCACCTTCGATGCGGAAAGCAACGGCACCACCTTCAACGAGGGGTCCGCCTTGGTTCTGCTCAAGCGGCTGGAGGATGCCGTAGCCGACCGTGACCACGTCTACGCCGTAATCCGCGGCGCTGCCATCAACAACGACGGCGGCGATAAGATGAGCTTCACCGCGCCCAGCGTGACGGGCCAGGCCGAAGTCATCGCCACCGCGCTCGGCGCGGCAGACGTCGAGCCGGAGAGCATCACCTACGTCGAAACACATGGCACGGCCACTCCGCTTGGTGACCCGATCGAGGTCGAGGCACTGGGACGGGTCTACGCTCGATCGGGCGCGGCCGGTGCGGGCTCGTGCGTGCTGAGCTCGCTCAAGAGTAACGTCGGCCACATGACGCATGCAGCCGGTGCCGCAGGTTTAATCAAATTGGCGCTGTCTGCCGAGCAGGGCGTGATCCCCGGAACCTTGCATTTCCGTGAGCCGAATCCTGCCCTTAACCTTGACCAGACGCGCTTTCGCGTCACGTCCGCGACGCAGCTCTGGAAATCGGGCACCTGGCCGAGGCGCGGTGCGGTCAGCTCGTTCGGTGTTGGAGGAACCAACGCTCATGTGATCGTCGAGGAGCCGCCAAAGCTTGCCCCGAGCGATGCCTCGACGCGGGTGCCGGTGATCCTCCTCAGCGCCCGTCATGCGGAAGGGCCCGGATTGTTGGCCAATGCGATGTGCGACAGGCTGGAGGATGATCCCGCCCCACTTCTCGGGGACGTCGCCTATACGCTGGCTACCGGGAGGCGAGAGCACCGGCATCGCCTTGCGGTCGTGGCGACCGATCCCGATGAGATGCTTAAGGCATTGCGGGCCGGTCGTGGAAAACGGGTCGCAGCGGGAGACGCAGTGAAGCGTGTCGAGCGACTGATTTTTGCCTTTCCGGGCCAGGGCGCCCAGATCCCGGGAATGGGAACGGAACTGTATCGAGAAAGCGATGCTTTCCGCGCCGCCATGGACGCTTGTTTCTTGGTCGCCGATGCCCGTCTGGACATCGATCTGCGCGAGCTGACGGTCGACTTGAAATCCGCCGAGACTGCTCGGCCCCTGCTGGAGCAGACACGCTTTACCCAGCCCGCACTGTACGCGATCGGCTATGCTTTGGCCTGCCACCTTGAGAGCCTCGGTGTCCGTCCCGACTTGATGATCGGACACAGCGTCGGGGAATTTGTAGCCGCGACCCTGGCAGGTGTGATGTCGCCCGAAGATGCCATGCGGCTTGTTATCGAGCGCGGCCGTCTAATGTATGAGATGCCTGCGGGCGGCATGCTGGCGGTTTCGCTTGCGGAAGATCGGGCCGCCGCTGCCGGCAGGGCGCATCAGCTCACTGTTGCCGCAGTCAATGCGCCCGACCTGACGGTCCTGGCCGGTGAGTTCGGGAGAATCGAGTCGGCCGAGCGTGCGCTGGAGGGGCAGGGTATTCGCACGACACGTCTGCGCACCTCCCATGCGTTTCACTCCTCGATGATGGATCCGGCTGCGGAGGCATTCGCAGTTGCTCTTGCGGATGTCCAGCTGCGGGCGCCATCCATTCCGATCGCGTCGACTGCAACCGCGGCGATGCTGACGGATCAGGAGGCGACCTCGGCGGCCTATTGGCAGTCCCATCTGCGCAGGCCGGTGCGCTTTGCCGGTGCGCTGCAAACACTGCTGGCACACGGCCGATGCGGCATGATTGAGCTGGGGCCCGGTGGCACCTTGACCTCGCTTGCCCAGAGGCAGTCCGATGAGGGGCACGTTTTCGCTGCCGCTCTCGGTACCCGTGGAGTCTCGGAAACCGAATCGCTGATGGTCGCACTTGCCCGGCTTTGGGTGAACGGAGCCGCAATCGACTGGGCGGACATGTTCGGCCGGGAGACCAGGGCACGGGTCAGTCTGCCGACCTACCCATTCGAGCGCCAACGCCACTGGATCGACCAAGCGTACCCGACGAAACAGTTGGTAATTCAACAACCTCTGGCCACTTCTCCCGAAGCGGTCAGCCACGCCGCAATCGAGTTGTCCGCGATGTCCAGTAATCAGGAACACTATTTACAAATTCTCGACAGAGTCATCGGCCTGTTTGAGGATGTTTCGGGCATGGACCTTCGGGGTATCGACTCCAGCCAGGCATTCGTGGCACTGGGGTTCGATTCGTTATTTATGACGCAGGCGAGCGCCGCGATCAATCGAGAGTTCTCGATCCCGATCTCGTTCCGGGAACTCAGCGCCGATTTGGACTCGCTCGACGCGCTCGCCCGTCACCTTGCGGGTCTCATTACACCTGCGGTCGAGCCGGTTCCCGTGCCCCAATCCCCATCCTTGCCGGTGAGCACACCCCCGGCCTGTGCGACGGCGCCATTGGCATTGCCCGTTATGCCGGGTGGCGCGATCGCGTCGGAGCGCTTGGGCAGCCATTCCGCTGTCGAGGCGTTGGTGGCTGAGCAGCTTCGCTTGATGTCCCGCCAATTGGAATTGCTGGCCGGTGGACAGGTACCCGTTGCGTCTCAGGCGGCGCCGGTCACCGCCCCGGCTTCGGCTTCCGCGGCGATGTCTGCGGAGCAACTCCGGATCCCTGCTCCGGATATCGATCCGGCAACGCAGGCCCCCGGAAAACTTCCGCCGCGCGAGGGCGACGACCGCCCGATGAGCGTCGGCAGTTGGGATGATCTTGATCCGCGGCGGCGTGCTGCGCTGCAGGCATTCATGGCCGAGCATGGTGCGAAGACCGCGAGTTCGAAGAAGCACATTGCGACATATCGTGCACGCCATGCCGATCCGCGCACGGCTGCCGGCTTCAGTCGGGTTTGGAAAGAGATCGTCTATCCGATCGTGTGCGAGCGCTCCGCGGGTTCACGCCTATGGGATTTGGACGGCAACGAGTATATCGATTTACTCAATGGCTTTGGTCCGAACTTTCTAGGGCACGGCAACCCGGAAGTCGTGTCTGCCATCAGTCGAGAGATCGCCCTGGGTTTTGAGATCGGACCGCAACAGCGTCTGGCAGGGGAGGCTGCGGAACTGGTCTGCGAGCTGACCGGAATGGATCGCGCGAGCTTCATGTGCACCGGTTCGGAGGCTGTACAGGCGGCGATCCGTTGTGCCCGGACTTATACGCAACGTGATAAAATCGTGCTGTTCCGCGGTGACTACCATGGAAACTTTGACGAGGTGCTGGTCAGGGGTGTGGCCAGTGGCGGTCATCTCAAGACGCTGGCCAGTGCGCCGGGTATTCCATCCGCGAGCGTCAGCAATGTCATCGTGCTTGACTACGGTCATGAAAGCGCACTGTCCATCATTGATGACATCGCCGATCAGGTCGCGGCGGTGATCGTTGAACCGGTTCAGAGTCGACGCCCCGAATGGCAGCCGCGCGATTTCCTGCATCGCCTGAGGGCGATCACCGAGAGAAAAGGCGCGCTGCTGATCTTCGATGAAGTCGTCACGGGTTTCCGCTGTCATCCGGGCGGTGCCCAGGCGCACTTCGGGGTTCGCGCGGACCTGGCGACCTACGGCAAGGTGGCAGGTGGCAACATGCCACTTGGCATCGTTGCAGGTCGGCGTGCAGTGATGGACACTTTTGACGGGGGCACCTGGGCTTACGGCGACGACTCCAAGCCCGATGCTGGCGTGACGTTCTTCGCCGGGACCTTTGTGAGGCAGCCATTTGCAATCGCCGGCTGCCACGCGACCTTGAGTATCCTCAAGCGCGAGGGGCCGCAATTGCAGCGCCGCGTGAACACGATGACAGAGGGCTTTACGAGTCGTATCAACACGCTTTTTGCCAACTACGAGTTGCCGTTCGAGATCCCTCACTTCAGTTCGGTGATGTACCTGCGCAATCGAGACAAGAGTGAGTTAGGCTCGTTGTTCTGGTATTACCTCCGGCACAACGGCGTGTACGCCCTGGAGGGTTTCCCGACCTACCTCACGGCCTCCCATACGCCGGACGATATCGACCAGCTCGTTGAGCGCTTCCGTCTGAGTATCGAACGTATGCTTGCCGATGGCATGCTGTACTCGGGCACAGCGTGGGCGAAGTCTGCCGCGGGCGCCGATTCAGGTGCGGCGTCGTCCCTGGCTCCGCCCGTGCCGGGTGCGAGGCTCGGCAAGGATCCGCGGGGGAATCCCGCCTGGTATGCTCCGGATCCGGAGCGCCCAGGCGCCTACGTTCAGATCTCGTAAGAGTCGCTGCTGTGAGCCCTATGATTCGAATCGGGAAAGCGTTATGAAGGCCACGCCAGTCGACTATGACCCGTTTGCCGACGGGATGCTCTCGAGGACCCTAACCGCGACAGAGGCTCAAAAAGAGATCTGGGCAGCCGCGCAGCTCGGTGATGACGCCTCCTGCGCCTTCAACGAGTCTCTTTCCGTGCAACTGCGCGGCGCTCTGGATGCGGATGCCATCAAGCTGGCGGTCGAGCGCCTCGTGCTGCGCCACGAGGCGATGCGCACCACCTTCAGTCCGGATGGAGAGTTGTTGTGCATCCTCGAGACGGTTAGGCCCGAAATCCGCAAACTGGACATCTCCACGGAAAGCGATCCGGAGGCGGCATTGCGGGCACATTGCGCCCGCGAAGTGGAGATCCCCTTTGATCTTGAGCACGGTCCACTGTTTCGCTTTTCGCTGTTGCGGCTGGCTGAACGCCACCACGTTCTCGTCATCACCGCCCATCATATCGTCTTCGACGGTTGGTCGAGTGCCGTGGCAACGGGTGAGCTTGGAGTCCTCTATGACGAGCTGTGCGGGATCGCCGTCGAGCCACTTCCCGCTGCTCCGCGCTTCTCGGACTATGTGGCCTACCTGGAAGCCCAAGACCGGACGTTCGCCGAGCAGTACTGGATTAAGCAGTTTGAGGGCTCGCTTCCGGCATTCGATCTGCCCATCGAGAAGCAGCGTCCGGCGTTCCGCACATTCCGTGCCGGGCGTGTGGATCGGCTTTTCGATGAAGCACTGACGGCGGACTTGAACAAGACCGCCCGAACCCTTCGAGCCAGCCTGGTGGTGATGCTGTTCTCTGCTTGGATGGCCTATCTGCACAGAATTACCGGTGGGACCGATCTGGTCACCGGCATGCCGGCGGCCGGACAGAATGCATCCGGCATGCATGGTTTAGTCGGGCACTGCGTCAATCTGCTGCCGATTCGCGTTGCCGTCGACCCTGTCAGCTCGTTCGATACCTTGGTCAGCGTGGTACGTGACCGGGTTCTCGATGCCGTCGAGCACCAGCTCTACACCTTCGGAAGTCTCCTCCAGGCGCTTCCAATCCCGCGCGATCCCAGTCGGATCCCGTTGGTCCCCGTGCAGTTCAACATCGATCCGTCCGGTATCGTCGCGCAGGGCTTTTCGGGGCTTGAGGTCCGGATCACCAGTAACCCGCGCGGCTTTGAAAACTTCGAGCTGTTTTTCAATCTGACCAAGGTGCCCGAAGGGCTTCAGGTCGAGTGCCAGTACAACGCGGACCTGTTCGACGAAGCGGGGATCAGCGATCGCCTGCGGGAGTTCGAATGCCTGCTGCGCGGCATCGTGGCCTCGCCTCAGGGCACCATTGCCACGCTGCCTGTGCTCCCCGATGACTGGCGGGAGCGTCTGATTAAGACCTGGAACGCGACCGAGGCGGATTTCGACCTCGGCACGACGACCGATGCCCTAGTGGCTGCCCAGTGTGCGCGGACCCCGGATGCAACGGCGGTGCGTGCGACCAACGCAACCCTCAGCTTCCGGGAGCTGTGGGATCGTGTCAATCGCCTCGCCACGACCCTGCGCGAGCGAGGCGTCGGGCGCGCCGACCTGGTCGGGGTGGCGCTTGAGCGTGATGCCGATATGCTGGTGGCGACGCTAGCGGCCTGGCGGGCAGGTGCGGCCTATGTCCCCCTGGATCCGGAGTTTCCCGCCGATCGTTTGCGCTACATGCTTGAAGACGCTGGCTTGTCGTTGGTCATCTCAAGTAGCGAGGTTGCAGCACGCCTCCCGCTTGATGGGGTACCGCAACTGCTTCTCGACGTGGCGACACAGGCGATCGCCGCTTGCGAACCCCTGACCGGCCCGAGCGATTCCGGTCCGGACGACCTGGCGTACATGATCTACACGTCCGGCTCGACCGGTAAGCCCAAGGGCGTGCGTGTGCTGCATCGTAACGTCGTCAATTTTCTGCGTTCGATGGCGCGGCGTCCTGGAATCAAATCGAGCGATCGTCTCGTCGCGGTCACGACCCTGTCGTTCGATATTTCGGTGCTGGAGCTGTTTCTACCGCTCACCGTCGGTGCCTGCACGCTGGTGGCAAGCAAGGATCAGACGCGCGACGGGGAGGCGCTGTCCGCCCTGATCGACGGGTCTGGCGCGACCATGATGCAGGCCACGCCGGCCACCTGGCGGATGCTGATTGAGTCGGGCTGGCGCCCCACACGACCCTTCACCGCCCTCTGCGGCGGAGAGGCGCTGCCGGGCGAATTGGCTGAGCGGTTGATCGAGCGCGTAGCGCAGGTCTTCAACATGTATGGCCCGACTGAGACCACGGTGTGGTCGTCGGTGCATGAGACCCTCGTGCCCGAGCCCGTCACGCCGATCGGGACACCTATTCACAATACGCAGATGTATGTCCTGTCCGAGGCGATGCAGGTGACGCCGGTCGGTGTGAGCGGCGAGCTGTATATCGGCGGTGCAGGTGTCACGGCGGGCTATCATCAACGCGATGAGTTGACGCGGGAGCGTTTCGTGGCCTCGCCGTTTGATCCGGCCGGGCGGCTCTACAGAACCGGCGATCTGGCGCGGTGGCGCCGGGACGGCATGCTGGAATACTTCGGTCGAGTGGATACGCAGGTGAAGGTCAGAGGGTTCCGAATCGAGCTCGGCGAGCTCGAAGCGGCTCTGCTCGGCCACGGGCAGATCAAGGAGGCGGTCGCCAGCGTTTATGAGCCGGTTCCTGGGGACACGCGATTGGTGGCATACTATGTTGCGTCGAGCCAAAACGACATTCCGGTCGCCGAGCTGCGTGCCCATCTCGCCGAGTTCCTGCCGGGCTACATGCTGCCGCAGCATGTCGTACGACTGGAGCGCATTCCGTTGACACCGAATCGTAAGGCGGATCGCAAGGCGCTGCCGGCGCCTGCCCCTGCACTGCGCAAGGTGGTTGTGGGACCGCGTACCCCGTCGGAGTCTGCTGTCGCGGACATCTGGATGCGGGTCTTGGGCCTTGAGGAGGTTGGGGTTGGCGACGACTTTTTTGAACTCGGGGGCCATTCGATCCTGGCCACTCGCGTGGTGGCTCGCCTACGCGACGAGTTGGGCATACAGTTGCCGCTGAGGCGGTTGTTTGAAAATTCCAGCCTGGAGTCTCTCGCAGGGCATGTGGCGACATTGGTTGCGCTCCGTGATGCGTCCGGGAGTATCGATGGCGGAGACCGAGAGGAGATGGCCTTTTGAGCGTTACAGGGATTCTGGGCTTGCTCCTGGAGCGCGGAATCAAGCTCAAGGCCGATGGCGATCGGCTCATCGTCAATGCGCCTCCGGGCGCCGTAACCGATGAGCTGGCCGCGGCAATTCGCTCCAATAAGGCTGCGATACTCGCTGTACTCCGTGAGATCGACGATTCTGGCGGGGCGCGCCAGACTCCCCCGAATGCCCCGTCCGCGGAGGCGACCGGAACCGTGTCGCTGAGCCAGGAGCGCATCTGGACCGTGAGCCAGTTGCACCCCGGGACGGTTCGCTACTCCCTGAGCAATGCCTGGTATCTGCGTGGTCCGCTGGATGAGACCGCACTTGAGCGGGCTGTGCAGGGCGTCTGCGATCGGCACAGCATGATGCGCTCCCGGTTTGTCGCGGCCGAAGGTGTCGGCGTGCGGCTCGAGACGGTCGAGCATCGTGTGCTGGCGCTTGAGCGAATCGATTTATCCGATCGGCCTGCCGAGGCGGTGGAGGCCATCGCGACGGAGACAATGGAAGCGCTCTCGCTGGTGCCCTTCGATCTCGGTACCGATTTTTTGGTGCGGGCCTATCTAATCCGTCTGGGCGACAACAAGTCCCTCTTCTTTGTCGTCACGCATGCCATGATCTGGGACGCCGGGAGTTTCGAGATCCTGTTGGAGGAAGTCGGTCGGCTCTACGAGCAGTTTGCGGGAGGCGCCGCGGCCCCGCTGCCGGACATTACGATTCGATACGACGACTATGCTTGGTGGCAGCGCGAGCGACATAAGTCGCCGCAGATCCTGGCTGCTCTGGAGTACTGGAAGCGCCAGCTTGCCGGGGACCTCTCGCCGCTTAAACTGCCAGTCGATACACTGTCCCTGGTGCCTGCCGAGCCGCGGGGCGCGAGCTTTCACTTCGTCGTCCCGAGCGGCCTGGCGAAGCAGATTGTGACCTACTGCAAGGCTTCCGGCGTGACGCCGTTCATGGTATTTCTGTCCGGCTATATTTTGTTGCTGTCGAGGTATGCCGACTCGGAGACCGTGGTGATTACCACCACGGTACAAGGGCGGGATGGCGAGCAACTTGAACGTCTGATCGGTACCTTCACCAATCATCTGCTTCTGCGTTTTCGTGTCGACGAGAGTCAGAGCTTCGATGGCCTGATCGGCTACGTGAAGAACCTGGCGCTTGACGGGTTCGCACATCAACAGTGCGCGGTCGAGACCGTGATTGAAGGTTTGGAGGTTGACCTCGGTCAGAGCTGCCTGTTTCAGCTGAACTATACCTATCGAAGCTCAGACAGTCGACTGCGCCCCTGGGCCGATCTGGAGGTGGCTCCGGGTCCATCCACAACTTCGCCTGCCATTCATGGCGACTTGACCCTATGGATTGAAGAGATCAACCAGGCCATGGTTGCCGGTATCGACTACCGTGCCGATCTGTTCACCGAATCGACAATCGAGCGTCTCGTTCAACGTCTCTTCCACCTGCTGGAGCAGTGCCTGGCTCGGCCTGAAGTGCGCATCGGCGAATTTTCGATTGCCGCCTCCGATAACAGCGAGTCTGCCGGCGACGCCGTGGCAGGCCGATGCACCCGGGCCGGAAGTTGGGATGGCGAATCCTTGTGTGCAGATGGCGACGACCCCCGTCTGTGCGAACGGGCGCAGGATCTGGTTCGGCGTCTGTCTCTGGCCGGTGGCGATTCGGTCATGCTTGCCGATCCAGGTCACGCCGATGATTCGGCTTGGGAGCGGGCGGCTCCGTTCGCCGGGGCCACCGTGATCGCCACCTCTCCGGTGGCGTTGGACGATGAATGGAATCTGTACCGCGAGGTCTGCGAGCGTCGACCGCGGGTATTGGTGACGACGGTCGCGATGGCGGCGGCTTTGGCTGAACTCGACGCGCCTACACGGGCGCTGACGGCGACCACACTGGTGGTCATGCCGAACCATGCCCATCCATCGGTACTGATCGGCCTCGCCCGCGGATTCGGGGCGGTTCATTTCGTCCTGCATGCCGATGCCCTCGCCGGGCCGATTCTGTTCGGCAGCGGGAGCGACGACTCGGTCTGTGTGGAACCTTTGGTCGAAGTTTCGGTACGGGTTCTCGACAGGTTCGGGCGTCGCTGTGCAGTCGGCATTGATGGTCACGTCGAAATCTTCACCCATGCCTCGTCCTCGCCGGAGAACTGGGTGTCGGCGGGATTTCGGGGTCGTTGGCTCGGCGACGGACGCATCCGGATCTCCCGATGGGAGGATGCTGATGCCCTCAGCAGTTGCGTTTCCGCCGTCCAGACATGCCTCTCGGAGCGGTCCGGAATCACGGATTTTCATGTCGAGCTGCGTCGCGCAGACACCGGCGAAGGTCGACTGCTGGTCTGGGTGCAGCAGGCATTCGGTCAGGAGCACACCTCCACAGAGCTGCGCGAGGCATTGCGCAGCGTCTGCCCCGGTTTCCGATGCCCGATCATCGTCGTCGACGTTGGCTGTATTCCGCGGCGATCGGACCGGGCTGTGATCGCCGCCCGGCTGGAGGATCCCTTCGCCGACGCGCATGCGGCGGGCTTCGAGCTGCCAAGTCCGGGAACGGAGGCCGTGCTCGCCGAGATCTGGGCAGACATACTCGGCGTGGAGCGCATCGGCGCTCACGATAGCTTTGCCGAGTTGGGCGGCAGCTCGCTACAGGCGCTGCGCGTGATCCAACGGATGGAGGCACGCCTCGGGTGGCGCGTTGAGCCGAGATTGTTGTTTTTTCAGTCGCTGCGTCGCGTCGCCGCACGTGCTCCCCGGCAGGTCGGCCAGATGGGGCAGGCTGCATGACCTTGCCATTGTTGTTCGGTGCCTCGGGCCGGGAGTTATACGGCGTCTATCAGCCGGCGATCGCCGTCGGGCACGCCGGTCGAGGCGTGGTGTTCTGCAACCCGCTGCCGCATGAAGCCATCGCAACGCACTGGGCCTTCCGCTTGTTGGGTGACAGTCTGGCGCGCGAGCGGATTCATTCATTGCGCTTCGACTACCGGGCGACGGGTGACTCGGCGGGTGATGCCGAAGAGATGATGATCTCGGGACATCGAGAAGACATTGCCTGTGCGATCGATGAGCTCAAATCGCTCAGTGGGGTCGAGTCCGTTTATCTTGTGGGCATCCGCCTTGGGGCATTGTTTGCCCTCCAGGTGGCCGGAACCCGACCCGACGTCGTCGGCGTCATCGCTTGGGAACCAGTGATCGACGGGCGTGCCTACCATGGCGAGCTGATGGAAAGTGCCAGTCCGTGGCGCCCGGGCTACTCGGATGTCGGCGGGTTAGTAATCGCCGAGGAGAATTTCGAGCAGATCAAGGCATTCGATCTGCGCTCCGCCATGCAGGGTGTTCATTGCCGGGTGGGCATGGTCGCGTCCGCACACAATCCTGAAATCGAGGGGCTTCGCTTGCTGCTTGATACGGCCGATTCGGAGTACAGGTCCGAAATCGTCGATGATGCACTGCCGTGGAAAGCCGACGACGAGGTTGGGGTAGCGCCGATTCCGGCTCACGCGACCAGAGTGATCAAGGGATGGCTGACGAGCTCGATCTAAGCAGCCGAATCGGGGCCGAAGTCGGTAGCCGCATTCGCGAGCGGGTTCTCAACTATGGGAAGAGTACCCCGCTTACCGGGGTCTTTACCTACAGTCCACAGCGATTCCGCAAGTCACTGCCCTGCATCGTGATCCTGAATGCCGGCGTGGTGCGCAAGAGCGGGCCGAACAACCTCAATGCGTTCCTCGCGCGACAGTTCGCTCAGCACGGATTCGGCGCATTCCGCTTCGACTTTGCCGGGGTCGGCGATAGCCCCAACCGCCAGGATACGCTTCCCCTCAAACAAGGCGTGCTCCAGGACGTCACCGAGAGCCTGGACATTCTGGAGGCGGTGGTCGGGGCGCGTCGTTTTGTCCTGGTCGGCCTGTGCTCCGGAGCCGACAACGGTCTGCGCGCCGCGCGTGTCGAGTCCGGACGGGTGATCGGGCTGGCGATGATGGATCCCACAGTGTTCCGGACCCGCAAGTGGCGGATCGTGAAGGTCGCAAAACGGGTGGCATCCTCTGAATTCTGGACCAGTGTCTTCACTCTGCGGCACCGGATGATCCGCATTGCGCTCGATTCGATGTTGGGGCGAGGCCAGCACGACGACGCCAATCAACTCGTCGAGGAGCCAGAACTCTATTCCATCGGGCTCCAAGAGCGCAACGAGATCGAAGATTGCTTGCGTGAGGTGCGTGACAGCGGGATCTCCCTGTGCTTTGCCTTCACCGGTGGTTGGACAGAACTCTACAACTACCGTACCCAACTCTATGATGTTTATCCAAAGCTCAGTTTGAAGGGCACAGCAGAACTCCTGTACTTCCCTGCGGCGACACACACGTTTGCGCTGGCCGAGCACCGGCACGCGCTGGCGTTGAACCTGTTGCGATGGCTGGAGGGCTTCACGGCGACGACCGAAGCCGATCGCCACATGGCACGGAACCCAGGTGAGGTTGACTCCGAATCGCCGTCGTCGAGCGCTGTCGCGATGGAGTCGCGCGCACCGGAGAGCTGATGCTCTGGCAGGCGCACGCGCTGCTCCCGGGGATCGTCGATCTTTACTATGCCGACATGGATGATCCCGCGCTGGATCTCGAACGACTCGGACGTTCACTCTCCCCTCAAGAGTGGACGCGTGCCAACGGCTACCGATTCGATCTGCACCGTCGGCGGTTTATCGTCGGACGTGGTGCACTCCGGCATCTTCTATCCGATCTGACGGGCTGCGATGCGTCCGAGCTGACGCTGTTTGCGGGGCCAATGGGCAAGCCGGCGACCCCGAGCGGGCCAGTCTTTAATGTCTCGCACGGCGAGCAACACCTCTTGATCGGCATTGCTGCCGAGGGTCGTCTTGGTGTCGATGTCGAGGTGAGGAAAGACATCGGCGACGCCATGGATTTGGCCCGGTGCCACTTCTGCGCCGAGGAAATTGCAGCACTTGGTGGTCTATCTCAAGAGCAGCTGAGCGCCACATTTCTCCGGATATGGACCCGTAAAGAATCGTTGCTGAAGGCGCTTGGCGTGGGTTTGGCCCTGTCTCTCGATAGCGTTTCGATGGATGCGGATGCAGGGCACGGAAATCGTTTAAGACGGTCCGACATTCCTCAGATTGACCCGCTCCAGTGGTCTGTTCAGTCCGTGGAGTGGCATCCGCATCTGGAGGCGTCGGTTGCCTGGGATCAGCCGGATTTCAACTGCCGACTTCGCTTACTTCAGCCTGTTGCCTCGATCTAGCCCGCTCTGATCACCGCTTTGCCGTGCCCGCTTTTATGCGGCGCACTCCCTCGAGAGCAGTCCAGCGCACACGTACCCGTTGTGCAGTTGGGTGGCCGAAAGTCTCGCGATAATCATGATCTGAATCATAACAACTTCACGAAAAGTACTTGATATCATTCTGGCGCGTCATATAACGACCTGTTTTGCGTGTACCAGAACCAGGTACCCGGAAAGTTGAACGGGGTCACGGAAGCGCTTCCATATCCGCCCTACAGTGCGATTGTACAGCACAGAATAAGAAATGATTCCCACGGTGGGCCAATCCGGAGCGCTTCTCGACTCGGCGGACTTTGGCAAACCGGCAAGCCGTGGAACCAGCGCATTCAAAGGCGTCCCGGTGCGAATCCACGGCGATCGGCCCCGGGCCTCCAGGCGAGTGGAGAGAAAAGAGGCAACACACCATGAAGACCCAGTCCCGCAAACGTTGGTTTAGAACTCCATTAACGGGCGGCGGACGATGGTCATGCCTTTATCGATGTCTCCTGGCCGGACTGCTCCTATTGGGCGGATGGACGTTCGCACATGCTGCTGTATTTTCTCAGAGCGCGACGTTCGGAGAGGCACCCCTCACGGTCGTCTTCACCGATGAATCATCCGAACCTGACGACTATTCCCGAAGGTGGGACTTTGGCGATGGCAAAGACAGCATGGAGCGCTCGCCGACGCACGTCTCCCAGAATGTTGGCGTGCACGAAGTGGTGTTGACGCTAACTAGCCCCGCCGGCGAGACATCCACAGCGCGCGGCAGCGTCACGGTTACCCAACTAGATCTCGCCCCCCCGCCGGTCGCAAGCTTTACGTCCGACCCCGCCAGCGGCTCGGCGCCACTCACTGTGTCGTTCACCGATACCTCGACCGGGCAAATCAACACGTACTTCTGGACTTTCGGCGATGGCGATACCAGCACGAGCCAATCGCCCCAGCACACCTACGACAAGCCCGGCAACTACAGCGTCCTCTTAACCGTCACAGGCAACGGCGGCACTTCGGAAAGCACCTCCACCATTAAAGTCCTTGCGAGCGCCGTATTAGCGTGGCAAGCGGTTCCGGATACGCGGGTGGTCGGCTATGAGGTCCACTATGGGACGGCGAGTCAAACATACGGCTCAGTTGTCTCAACCTCGACGATCAGCGCGACCGTGCCCGGCCTTGAGGTTGGTCAAACCTATTATTTTGCTGTCAAATCGCGCGGGTCGAGTAGCAGCCTTGTAAGCGAATTCTCCGATGAGGTCAGCGCGACCATTGGTGTCGCGGCACCTCAGGCAGCGTTCAGATCCAGCGTGGCCCAGGGCGTCGCGCCGCTGCGTGTTCAATTTACCGATGAATCAACCGGACAAGCCTCAACACGACAGTGGATGTTCGGCGACGGCGCGAGCAGTACTGCACAGTCGCCCGAGCATGTCTATCAGGTTCCGGGTGAATACCAGGTCGTTTTCAGAGTAAATGGGCCGGGTGGCTCCAGCGTGAGGATGGGAACGATCAAGGTTCTGACGCCGCAACCTGTCGCGAAGATTCGCCAGAGCGCCAAGACCGGCACCAGTCCGCTTGAGGTAACCTTTATCGATGCGTCGACCTGGCCTGTCACCTCTCGCCAGTGGAATTTCGGTGATGGCACCACGAGCACGAGTGATTCGCCCACCCATGTCTATGCCGAACCGGGTAAATATACGACCGTCTTGAAGGTCCAGGGCCCAGGGGGGAGCGCTCAGGCATCCGCTGTGACGACCGTTCTGTGGCCAAAGCCAGTGGCTGATTTTACCCAAAGTTCAACGTCCGGCCTGGCTCCGCTTGCTGTGGTCTTTACGGATACCTCGACCGGAAATATCACATCCTATAGTTGGAATTTCGGCGATGGAACGACCAGTACAGTGAAATCGCCCACGCACGTTTTTAGCGCGGCTGGTACTTATAACATCGTCTTGACCGTCACGGGACCGGGCGGAATCTCCTCGAAGACCGGAGCGACGACGACTGTTTCGGCGCCGCCGCCGGTAGCCGCGTTCACGCAGACTCCGACCTCCGGCATCGCCCCCCTCTCGGTGGCCTTCATCGATGCCTCGACTAGCGGTGGCCCTGTCAGCTCTTATCTGTGGAAGTTTGGTGATGGTACGACCAGCACAGCGAAGTCTCCTACCCACGTGTATGCCGAGGCGGGTGTGTATGCGGCCGTCTTAACTGTCACCGGGCCGGGAGGGACCTCGTCGAAGACCGGCGTGACAACATCTGTGCTTGCACCACCGCCGGTGGCAAACTTCACCCAAAGCACAACATCCGGTCCGGCGCCGCTCGCGGTGAGCTTCGCCGACGCGTCGACCGGTGGGCGGGTGACCTCCTACAGTTGGCGTTTTGGGGACGGGGCGACCAGCACTGCGCAGTCGCCAACGCATGTTTTCAGTGCGCCTGGTTCCTATAATGTGGTACTGACCGTCATGGGGCCGGGAGGATCCTCGTCGAAGACCGGTGTGACGACGACCATTCTGGCGCCGCCGCCGGTGGCCAGCTTCACACATACGCCGGCTTCGGGCACGGCGCCACTGGATGTGGCCTTCAACGATACGTCGACCGGAAGTATCAGCGCGTATCTCTGGACGTTTGGCGACGGCACTACGAGCACCCTAAAGTCACCTGCTCACACCTATGTGTCGGCGGGCAATTACACCGTCTCCTTGACGGTGACCGGGGACGGCGGAACATCGACCAAGACAGGTGTGGTACAGGTGCTTCCGGCGAAGCCCGTAGCAGGTTTCAC
The DNA here is from genome assembly GCA_041741175.1 of Thiocapsa sp. Taxonomy (GTDB): domain Bacteria; phylum Pseudomonadota; class Gammaproteobacteria; order Chromatiales; family Chromatiaceae; genus Thiocapsa. Next base: position 32,979 of record JBGSKP010000417.1, read on the forward strand.
AGAGGATGTGACCTCCGGCAAGGCGCCGCTGACGGTGCACTTCAGCGCAACCACAACCGGCACAGTTAACTCCTATAGCTGGTCCTTTGGCGACGGTGGCATCAGCACGGCGAAGGATGCACTCTACACCTACACCAAGGCGGGCACCTATAGCGTGAGCTTGACCGTGACGGGATCAGGCGGATCCGATACCCTGACGAAGACGGATCTTATCCGCGTCGATGCACCAGAGGTTCCCCCGGTTGCCGATTTTTCCGCCGATAAGGTGGATGGCGATGCGCCCTTGAGCGTCGCGTTCCAAAACAAAACCACCGACAACGCGAGCCAATTTGCCTGGGAGTTCGGCGATGGGACGACCAGCAGCGAGTCCAATCCCGTTCACGTTTACGTGACCCCTGGAACCTATAGCGTCAAGCTGACGGCCACAGGGCCGGCCGGATCGCACACGGCGCAGAAGACGGGCTACATCAGCGTCAAAGCGCCTGTTGTTCCGGGTGTCCTGGCCGTGGAGTCGGGCACCTTGAGAGTGGATAAAACCTGGCAGTCGGTGGCCTTTAAGAAGACTTTCACTGATCCGATCGTGGTTGCCAGCGCATTAAGCTTCAATAACGCCGAGCCCGCGGTGGTGCGTATCGACGGGATCACAAAGAATGCTTTCCGGATTCGCGTGCAGGAATGGGACTATCTCGACGGAACGCATCCGGCTGAAACAGTCAATTTCCTGGTCGTCGAGCGCGGTCGCCATCAATTGCCGGGCGGTGCCTGGATCGAGGCGGGCCGGATGAACGCCTCCGGCGGATCAAGCTGGACTTTGCAGTCGTTCGCATCGCCCTTTACTACGGTTCCGGTGATGTTCACGGCAGTTGTGAGCAATCAGGACGACACTGCGGTGACGACTCGGCTGAGGGCGGTCAAGGCGGGAAGTTTCCAGGTACGTCTGCAGAAGCAGGAAAGGATCGCCAACGCGCACGGTCCTGAAAGCGTCAACTGGATCGCCTGGCAGGCCTCGTCGGGAACCCTCGACGGCTTGAAGTTCAAGGTTGCCAAGACCGCATCACTCGTGACCGATCTGCCTTTTGCCTTGTCGTTTAAAGCAGATTTGTCCGGGGTGCCGGCGTTCCTCGCAGCGATGCAAACGGTTGCATCACTGGATAGTGCGGCGTTGCGTTGGACTGACCTGAGCGCCAATGGCGCGAAGGTGTGGGTTCAGGAAGAGCAGTCATTGGACACGGAGGTCACGCATCCTGCCGAATCAATCGGCTGGGCGGTGTTCCAAAGCACCTCGACGCCGACAACGCCTCCTGTAGCGGCTTTTTCGGCCGATAAGGTGATTGGCGATGCGCCTTTGAGCGTCACCTTCCAAAATCAGACAACCGGTAACGCGAGCCAGTTTGCCTGGGAGTTCGGGGACGGTGGCTCAAGTAGCGAGTCGAATCCCATTCATGTCTATGCCAATCCCGGCTTTTACACCGTTAAATTGACGGCCTCGGGTTCAGGTGGCTCGAATGTGCTGCAGAAAGCAGAGTTTATCACCGTCAAGCCGCCTGTGGTGCCCGGTGCCCTGGTGGTGGAATCGGGTACGGTAAGCGTCGATAGTAACTGGCAATGGGTGGCATTCAAGAAGACCTTCGCTGATCCGATCGTGGTCGCCGGTGGGCTGAGTTACAAGGACGCCGAGTCTGCGGTGGTGCGTATGGAGCGAATCGATCGACATGGCTTCTGGGTCCGCGTTCAGGAATGGGACTATCTCAACGGAACGCATGCTGCTGAAACGGTTAACTTTCTGGTTGTGGAGCGCGGTCGCCATCAGTTGTCGACCGGTGCTTGGATCGAGGCGGGTCAGATCAACGCGTCCGGCGGATCGCGTTGGGATCTGCAGTCGTTCACATCGCCCTTTAGCGTGATGCCGGCACTCTTCACCTCGATCGTGAGCACCACCGACACCACGGCCGTGACGACCCGTTTACGGCAGGTGAAAGTCGGTAGCTTCCAGGTGCGTCTGCAGAAGCAGGAAAACATCATGAATGCGCATGGCTCGGAGAGCGTCAACTGGATCGCCTGGCAACCCTCATCGGGAACCGTCGACGGGTTGAAGTTCAGGGTCGGCAAGACAGCCTCGCGTGTTACGAATCTACCCTTCGCCTTGTCCTTCAAGGCTGGCTTGTCCGGTATACCGGTGTTTATTGTCTCGATCCAAACCGTTCGAGCGCTCGACAGTGCCGTGTTGCGCTGGAGCGACCTGAGCGCAGCCGGCGTGAAGGCATGGGTCCAGGAAGAGCAGTCGCTGGATGCGGAGGTCACGCATCCAAGTGAGTCAATGGGATGGGCGGTGTTCGAGTAACCGATGGCTTGTGAACGGATCCCGGAGCGGTGTTCGCTCCGGGATTGTTCTGCCCCGTTGTTGGCGGGGCTTATTTTTGTACGCATCCAGAACCAAGGAAGCAACGCGGCACGCGGTCGGTTCCGTGGCGATATCAGCCGGCCGCAGTTGTCGCAGCACCTTCTTCGGGCCCGGGAACAGGCCTGCTGCGCCAACGTTCGAGATCGCGACCAAGAAGCTGCTCCAGTTTCTCGATTGATGGTGTCAGCTCTGTCGCGAGCTGTGAGCGGATCTCCTGGGCGACCGGAGCGCGTGGCTGAGTCACCATGTTCAATTGCATTGCAGCGTTCCGGAATGATTTTCGCAGAGCGGCAGTAGGAAGTAGGATTCGTCCAACTGCCGATAGAGCCGGTGGCTTGTGCTTTAACATGTCGCGGAGCCAACCGAAGCGAATGACCTTATTCGAGTTCACGGTCTCGAAAACGGGTTGAAAGGACGTATCAATCTCAAGAAAAGCGCAAAGTTTTTGGTAACTTCCGAGCAGGTCAGTCGACAGGTCTTCATAAAAAACAACGTGTATCGCTTCCCGTCCAAAGACGTCAAAATAGCGTTTGACTTGATCTGCGAAGTTCACCAGATCATGGTAGAAGAGTCCCTGCCGGAGCCCGATCCGTGCTGGCATGCGTTTGCCCTCCCGCCGGTCACTCTCCGCGGCGACCGCTTCTGGAAAGCTATCGATATTCTCTGTTCCGTTGAAGAGTCGCTGACTATGGAAGGAGTGCATGACATCCACTGGATTCCTCAGCATAATGATGATCTTAGCGCTGGGGTTATAGGCTTTGATCTGTTCTGCAGCAGTCGTGGACATAAGATAGAAAACAGACGCATCGCCGAGCTTCTGATTCGGCTTGGCGTCGACAAAGAGCCCGATGTAGTCTTTAAGTGAAATTCTTGGTTGGTTGTGAAAATCAAGGTCGCTGCCGAAATAGTGAGGCTCCTTGCGTTCCGGGAAAAATACCTCGGGATGCGACTTTAAGTAACTGTACATGGCAGTGGTACCGCATTTTGGTGCCCCTACGATGAAAAAGTCGACTTTCTTCATGGTCAGCCTCGTAACAGCAATTCTCGAATCCTGCGGATCGCGCAAGACTGGTTTTAGATAGCGGAAGACGGCGCATCCATCATTCGTCAATTACGGAAGAACAACGTGATATGGTCCTGCCGGAGCGACGATACGACCAAGGTGACCCGCGACGCAAGCGCAGCGATCCGCTATAACGTCGATCCTCATCTCTCGGACGCCCGTTTGCAGGCCGCGCGCGTAATCCATCCCGCAGGCGACATCGCAGGGAGAAGGGGATCGGCGCCGCGTGTCCTGATCGCCGGCGCATGAGTCGTCTCGGGTGCGTGCGCTCGGATCGGACCTGCCGGGTGCCCGATGAAATACGTTATCATTGGCCCAGATCGTCATCGACCGGTAGGGCTAAGCGCTTGGGGCGGACCCCGAGTCTCCGCAGGAGGCGCCGCGCCGACTCGCGGTTCACCACGCAGGCGCGATGAGATCATAATTTCAGGATTAAGGGTCTGAGTGTTTATGTCACCGTCTATCTGTTTTGTCGGCTTAGATAACTATCCAGTATTGAATCGTGATTACGGCGACCGTTATTTCGGCGGAGAGTCTGTGCAGCAGACTCTGCTCGCCAAAGCATTCCGGGATCTCGGCTTCGATGTCAGTATGGTGGTGTATGACTATGGTCAGCCTGAAGGTGAAGTGTTTGACGGCATTCGTGTTCTGAAAGCCTACAGGGAAGAGGCCGGTATCCCGATACTGAGATTCGTTCATCCTCGGGCGAGCTCGATTTTCGCTGCGCTCCAACGGGCAGACAGTCAGATTTATTTTCAGTCGTGCTCCGCGGCGATGACTGGATTTGTGGGTTGGCACTGCAGTCGGCAGCAGAGATCGTTCATCTATCGCGTTGCAAGCGATGCGGACTGTGTTCCCGAGTTACCACTCATCCGATATGATCGGGATCGGATGTTGTATCGGTATGGACTGAAGCGTGCGGATTTGGTCGCCGCTCAGAGTTGCCACCAGGAAGCGCTACTTCAGGCGTCATTTAACCGATCCAGTTCAGTCGTCAGCATGGCGGTCGCCATCCCGGAGCGTCCCGAGGAGCGGGAAGTCGAGTTCGACGTTCTGTGGGTCAACAACTTACGTCCGTTAAAGCGGCCAAAGCAGTTACTGGATCTGGCCAACCGCCTGCCACAGTATCGTTTTGGGATGATCGGCGGGGCCGTGCCCGGCAGCGAGGCGCTTTACGAGGAGACCGTTCACGAAGCTCGGGGCATTCCCAACCTGTCGGTATTGGGTCCGGTTCCGTATCATGATGCCGCCGATTACTTCCTCCGCTCTCGTGTCTTCATCAACACATCTGAAATCGAAGGTTTTCCCAACTCCATGCTGCAGGCGTGGGCGGCGGGATTACCTGTGGTGTCTTACTTCGATCCGGACGGCTTGAATGTCAAGCTGATGATGGGGCGCTCACCGAAGGACATCGACCAGATGGCCGTCGATATCGTGGCCTATCTTGAGAATCCGAGCCTCTGGGAAGAGACTGGCGCAAGAGCGCGGCGCTACGTCGTAAGCCATCATGCTCCGGAATCCGTCGCGATGCAGTATCTAGCCGCCCTGAAGGCGGCCTCCCCCAGGTCTGTGATGTCGATCTAGGCAGCGCGCTTTATCGGCCGACCCTATGCAGGGGGCAGTTGAAGATCTCGCGGTCTTGGATCGTGAGCGTCATAAAACGCCTCGCCGGTGACTTTCAATATCTCGTCGATATCCGACAGGTCATGTGGCGCGATGCGGTCCATCCAATTGCGATGTGAGCGCGCAAACCCCTCGCTATCCTGCCACACCTCGGATGCCTGCTGGGAAGGGCGTGACAGCAGGTCGTCGTCCCAACGCCGATTGATCAGCCCGAAGAACTCGGCGATGCGATCCCAGGCTATGCCGCCCCGATCGACCAGATCCTCATAGTGCACGATGAGATAACCGTTGGCAGCCGCATCGGCCATAGGTGATTGATTCTCGATGCACCAAAGCAGCGTGAGCGCCTGAGCGGGCGTGAGATCCTGGAACAACAGATCGAAGTAGAGTCCGCCTCGAAGCGCCTTGAGATTGTCGTCCTGTCGATAGACGTTCAGCATATCCTCAGGATCCCAGGACACCCCGGCGATGCGCAGCTTAGACTCGACGACGGCCCCCGGATGCCTGACCAGGAGGAGTACTTTTGCGTTGAATCGCGCGACGAGCCAACCGAGCAGGAGATTGCATCGAATACACTTAACGATCAGTCGTTCTCGCGAGCGCCAGGATCGGCAATCGTGGTACTGCCGAATTGCAGTCATCCAGTCGTGCCGCAATTGTTTAACGGATTGGATGTCGGAGAGATCGGAGAGGTAGGGAAAGATGGCACGTGGATGAACGCGAAAGTCGGTCCACAAACTCGACAACTGACCGGTGAAAATCTTATCGAAAAACTGTTCCATTCCGGCGATATCCGAATCGCATGGGACGTATTTCCAGGCGTAAGGCGCGGCGCCTTTCACCGCGCCGGGGTGTAACGGCTCGAAGATCGGCCGTAAATCAAATGTGGTGGCAATGACGTCCAAGACCCATGTTGTGCCACTGCGCCCCGAGCCGGCAATGATCATGGGTTGTTTCGATTCTATCCTGCCGTTCACATCGTCTCCCATCGTAAAGCCTTGCTTTCGGCCCAGTCGTTTGCTCTTGAATGGCAACGCGTCGAAATCGTCCGCAAGCGGTTCCGCCCCGAAAATGGGCAACAGTTGCCGTAGGGCTTCGGCGGATAACGCGATCGCCGCCAGACATCACCACCCGAGTGCCATCGCTGCCGAAGGCTTAGGTAGTGATCTCAGGCGGGGCTTTGATCGACGGATTGTTAAGCGTCACGCTTGCCATAACCCGATCCGGGCGGGTACGTACGGTACGTCGGCCGGAAGGGCAGATCGCCCTCGGGAGGTTGCGCCACGCCCTCGACCCGCGTCCGATGATGCCGGTGCATCATAGCGACACCCCCGATGCGCGGCAACATGGCCTGATCTGATGATGAGGTGCTCGATGGCGCGATTTGAGTGTGGCGACCGGTTGACAACCGCTTTGCGGCACAGAGTACACAGCGTGCTACGTATCGACTGGCACAGCGCCGTCATCTCGGCGACACGCCCAACCTGGCAGCAATAGATAGCCGGGAACGAACATGACAGACTTCTCTGCTGCTGTCCCGCTAGCGCGGAGACGGCTTCACAGCCTTTAAAGGTGTGCAATCAATGTGGTAAAGTGCGCAGCCTAAAGGTTCGGCGGTACGCCGTCGGTAAGAGGGTGTCTATGCCTCGACGCGCGAGGCAGTTGTTTATTTTCGTAAGAAATTTATAATTCTCGGCTGTTCCATTTCCCATGTCACGAGCCGGTACGCTGCGGTGATGCGCCGGTCGGGATACCGATAAACTCAATGTTCAGTCGTCCGGTTCGTCGGGGTTTGGTCCGTCGATGCGGTACGAAGGAGGTACGCGTGTTCCGTTTCATCCTAAAAGCCAGACAACGGCTTGTTGTGGGTCTCGCCTTGTTGGCGACGTCCGGGACGGCATTGGCGCAGGACGCAGCCGGCGCAGATGCCGGATATCAGTTGCGTCCAGGGGACGTTGTCGCGGTTTCGGTCTGGCAAGAGCCTGGCTTGGAGCAGCTGGTGCTGGTCCGTCCGGATGGCGGCATTTCGTTTCCCCTCGCGGGCGATTTACGGGCGGAGGGTTTCACCGTGGACGAGCTTGCCGGCAGCCTCAAGGCGAAGCTCACCAAGTTCATTCCGAACCCTGTCGTCACCGTGACGCTGCAGGAAATTCCGGGGAATCGCATCTTTGTCATCGGTCGTGTCAATAAGCCGGGTGACTTTCCGATCATTTCGAGGGACGTCACGGTGATGCAGGCGCTCTCGATGGCCGGAGGTTTGACGCCGTTCGCAAAGGATCGCGAAATTCGCGTCCTGCGACAGGTCGGTGGAAAAGAGCAGTCCTATCCGTTCGACTACAAAAAAGCGATGAGCGGCGAAGGGGCGGACCAAGCGATTCGACTCCAGCCCGGCGATGTCGTCGTCGTCCCATAAAGGCATCGTCCATGCGCCAGACACCTTGTCACAGTCAACAGAGCCGGAGCAGTTCGACTCGCATCAACACCTGCGCCCTGGTGCTTTTGAGCGCACTGTCGCCTGGGTTGGCGGCGCAATCGCTGTTGCCCTCGTGGGTCTTCGAACCCGGCGTTCGATTGGACCTTTTTTACGACGATAATGTTCGCCTGTCTGAAGTTGACCCGCAGAGTTCCTTCGGCGGCTTCGCGGAACTCTACGCGGTTATGTCACGCAGCACCGAGGTGAGCGACCTGCGCTTTCGCGGCGTCATCGACACCTCTTACTACACGGACGTCAGCGAGCTCAACACAACCGACGGCGCGATCGATGCGTCTTACATCTACCGGATGGAACGCACGACACTCGGTTTGGTCTCGCGGCTAGCCTACGACTCCACACTCACGAGTGAGGAAGAGACGACCGGTATCGTCCAGATCAACAAGCGACGGACATCTTTCGATATCAGTCCTTCGGTCGACTATGCGATCTCCGAGAGAGCGACAGCGGGGCTCGACTTCACATTTCAAGATGTCTCATATGAGGATGCGAGCGACATCCTGCTGTCAGACTATCAGTACATGCAGGTGGGTCTGAATGGGGAGTACGGTCTGACCGAACGGGTGACGCTGCTCGCCCGGTTGCTCTACGACCGATTCGACTCCGAGCAAATTGTCGATCAATCGGACGCATACGGCGGGGAAGCCGGTCTTCGCTATGAGCTTTCCGACCGCATGACACTCACTGCGGTTGCGGGCGCGCGCGCTGTCGACCAGACATCCGACGTGGGCGGTCAGTCTGTCGACACCAGCAGCAGCGGTCCGATGTTCAACGTCTCTCTGAGAAGGGACTACGGGCCAGGTGAGATCGACATCACGTTCGAGCGCTCGTTACTGCCCAGCGGACGCGGGACTCTGCTTGACACCACCCGAGCAGGCATCGGACTGTCGTTCCCTGTCACCGAACGCGCCGTCGCGCGGCTGGATATGGTCGGTGTTCGGAACCGAAACCCCGGAGACGAGACCAACTTCAACGATCGTGACTTCTTCCTCGTCACGCCCGGATTGCGGTGGTTGCTCAGCGAGTCGACCTGGTTGGATGTGAGCTATCGGTACCGCTATCAAGACCGCGAGATTGCAGAAGGAAATGCCCAATCCAATGCGGTGTATATCGGCTTTGTTCACGATTGGGCTGCGAAGTAGATCGCGACGTGACTGCCTTTTGACTTGTGTCTTTGTCAATGGGGGTCATCGTGCGCAAAAACGATACCAGCTATCTGATCGGGACCTAATCACGCCGTCGTTGCCGTGATCAACTCGCCTGTCCTCTGCTAGACTAAAATGATTTCCATCCCGTGAACACCCCCGTTGTCCACGAATTCCGTCAATCTACGATGGCGCCTCAGCGTGCGGCACAATCGTGAAGGTGTATTCAATGGATGATCAAGCGACATCGCTCGATACAATTATTGCGATTATAAAACGCAGATTCTGGTACTTCCTGATACCAATTCTGTTGGTGATCGGCCTTTCGGCGACGGTGGTTTTCAGCCTACCGGCCGTTTATCGCTCCACGGGCACCATCCTGATCGAGCAGCAGGGATTACCTGCCGATCTTGTTCGCTCGACAGTGACGAGCTACGCCGACGAGCGCATTGCAGTGATCCGGCAGCGGGTGATGACTGGCGCCAACCTGATCGCCATCATGAATAAGCACGGTCTCTACCCGGATCTGCGCGGTGGTGCGGATGAGTCGGCGGCACTGTTGCAGATGAAGACCGACGTCACGATGGAGATGGAGAGTGCTGACTTAATCGATCCCCGCTCCGGCCGTCCTGTCACGGCAACGATTTCGTTCACGGTGTCCTACGATGCTGCCTCGCCAGAGGTCGCGCAGGCCGTCGCGACGGATATCGTCGAGCTGTACCTTGCGGAGAATTTGAAAGAGCGGCAAGAGGTCACGAAGGAAGCATCGCGATTTCTGGAGCATGAAGCAAATCGTCTAGCCGACGAAATTGCCGCATTGGAATCGAAGCTGGCCGACTTTAAGACCGCATCGGGAGCGAGTTTGCCTGACATGATGTCCAGCAATCTAGACTCAATCCAACGCGTCAACGAACGCCTCCGGGACATCGACCAGTCCATCAACTCGCTCACTGAAAGCAGCATCCTGCTGGAGGGAGAGCTGGCAAGAACGAGTCCTTTCTCACAGTCCTCTGCCGTGGGCTGGGATGGTCAACGCGTAGTTGACCCCGCCTCGCAGCTTAAGATCCTTGAGTCACAGGCTGTCGCACTCTCCGCTCGCTATTCTGCGCAGCACCCGGACCGAATGAAAGTGGAGCGTGAATTACGCGCTCTGCGCGAATCGTTAAAGGGTCAAAATCTCACCTCGATTCCTGCGGAGTCCGACAATCCAGCCTATACGCAGATTCGCGCGCGGATCATCGCTAACAGTACCGAGCTGGATGCGCTAAAAAAGACACGACAGGAGATGGAGAAGCAGCTCGCCGACTACGAAAGTCGGGTGACTCAGGCGCCGATCGTCGAACAGCAGTATCTCGGCATGACCCGTGACTATCAGGCCGCGCTCGACCGTTATCGCGACGTCAAGAGCAAACTAATGGAGGCGAAGCTAGCCGAATCGTTGGAATCGGAGAGCAAGGGCGAGCGCTTCACCCTTATCGATCCACCTCGGCTGTCGTCCGAGCCAATCAAACCGAATCGTCCGGCCATGCTCTTCCTTGGCGTTGTGTTGGCAATTGGGAGTGGATTCGGAACCGTCACACTTCGTCAAGCCTTCGATCGAGGCATTTACGGTGCGCGTACCTTGGCATCCATCACGGGATCTCCGCCTCTTGCCATTATCCCCTTCATCGATTTGGGCCTCTCGGGAAAGCGGCAAAAGCTGCATTTGATTTTGAGCATTGGCCTGATTGTCGTTGCCATTGCCGTCGCGGTTATCGCGTATCTACTCATATTCTTGCCTAGTCCTACGGTTGGTTGATGATCAACTACACGTTCTCGTACCGGGGTTTCAACACATGGATCGCTTAACTAAAGCATTGGAAAAGGCACGGGCAGATCGTGCCTCGGCTCCCCAAACGACAAGCGCATCTGTGTCCGGGAGCGGAGCGTCTCTGAATATTCACGGCGCTCAATCCATCCCCGATGTCAAAAGCCGACCTGTCAACCCCTCGCATCTCGCATTCCACCGCGTCCTGACGGGAGCGGGCGGCGCGAATGAAGCCGCAACAACGGCATTCAAGCTGCTGCGGACGCAGGTGCTGCAGCGCATGCGTTCTAATGGATGGCATACGTTGGTGGTGACGAGTCCCGGCCAAGGCAATGGCAAGACTGTGACCGCAATCAATCTCGCACTCAACCTGGCTAAACATGCGCACCAAAATATTCTGCTGGTCGATCTTGATTTGCGACGTCCATCAGTCTATCGGTATCTCACGGATCAGCCAGGCCCCGGCATCAGTGATTACATCCACGGCTACGCCGGAATCGACGAGATTCTGTTCAGCCCTGGGGTTGATGGCTTGACTGTCCTGCCCGGCCGCGAGCCCTTTGCTGATTCGGCCGAAGCACTTCTCAGACCCGCGACCGTGAGCCTGCTTGACGGACTGCTTTCACGCTACTCCGGCTCCATCGTGATTATGGATATGCCCCCGGTGCTCGCTGTCGATGACGTCGTGGCCTTTTCCTCCCACTGGGATGCCTTCCTGCTCGTGGTTGAGGAGGGGCGAACGACAGACTATGAAGTTCGGAAATCTCTGGAACTTCTTAAAGCAAAACCCATGTTGGGGACTGTTCTGACAAAGTCTCAGGATGTGATTCCCGATTATCTGTACTAAGGGGTTTTCCGCGGCGGCACGTACTCCGGTGTGGACGTCTCCGGCGCCCGCTTTCAACCCTAACACTTGAACCGTTGTTCTCCTGACACGTGCACGCGCATGTCCGGATCCAAAGCGACTAACGTCACATTGTCGCGGTTATACCTCCCATCATAATTTGGGATGAAATGAATTTTTGGGCATATAACGTCCAATCTACCTCATGTATCGCAAAGAACGCTTTTCTCCAAGACCAGCTCCAGGTGGGTCTTACGTAAGCGAGACACATAACGACGAGTAAAAAGCGGCTTTAGTTTGATGCGATAGCGCTCGAAACCGCCTACACCATGGGGCTGTCAATCGCCGGAACAAACTGCGGCTACTTCAGCTCAAGGTGATGGCAATGCTAGCCTCAGCATGGAGGCAAGCAGCAACGTCGCCCAACGTCCGCTCCATCATGATGTTCGACCTGATCGAACATGGAAAATAATATGGACTTCTCTTCGTCACAGTGGATTCAACTCAACGTTGCGGCCATACTCGGGCTCATGGCGTTCGTCCTGTTGTATATGGCGCCTTTGAGATGGATTGTGCCTACCTTAATCCTTATTATACCCTTCCAGATCATAGCTTCCCGCTATGGATCATTTAATGTCTATCTGGTCTATCTAATCGCTTTCGTGCTAGCCCTCAGAGGACAGTTGCGCGAGTTTCCATATACGGGATTCGTGGCTTTTATTGCTTTTGCCTATGCGCTCTCACTGAGTCAATCGCCGCCGATGCTGCTACGCGAGCATCTCTTTTACCTTTTCATCACAGGAGCTAGCTTTCTGGTATTTTATATCGTCTATAATTACTACAGGCATGTCGAGGACCCGAGAGCGTTCCTCTATGTTTTGCTCATTATGAATGCATTGGTGCTGGTTTATTCGGGAGCACAGTTGATTGTCGGAATGAATCCGAACTCTCCTCTATTTAGTGAATCGTTTGGCTTGAGGCCGCCAAGAGACGACGGCCGTCTCACCGGTCCATTTGGCGCGGTGGGACTGACCGCAGAATACATGGTTATGGCCGTTTTTATCTCGGGGTTTTTGTTACTGACAATGAAGCCGGGCCCGCTGTTGCGCGGAGTGCTCATTACACTAATTCTTGGTAGTCTAGGCGCGATGATCGCAACCGCCAATCGCGGCGCTGTTTTCTCGCTCGTGCTGGCGGGAATCTTCTTTCTGTATTTATTCCGAAAGGAACTCGGAACTCGCGGCATCGCCATCAGTCTCATCGGCCTGCCTCTGGCTTTTGCGCTATCGGCGGCGGTCGTCATTAACTTTACTGATTTCAATCTACTTTTCGAAAGGCTAGCCGATACCGAAATAGAAGAAGGCTTACCTGATACACGATCGACAACATGGCCGATGGCCTGGAGCCGAATTCAAGAACGCCCAATTCTGGGGCATGGGCCGCAGCTGAAATTCAGTGAAGAAACCTATGCAAAAAAAGGGGCTCCGGAATTTATTCTTTGGCCGCACAATCTGTACTTATTTCTGTGGTACACATTAGGCATTGTAGGTTTGCTGGCTTACCTCGCGTTCTTGGGTCGACTTTTTCTGGAGTACAAAGTAGCTAGTGGGATTCACACAAACGATCCGATCTTGAACGCATTGCCACGCTTGGGAATGGTCTTAATGGCTGTGTTCGTCATTGACCAAATGAAAATCGAGTTTCTTCGAGATCGTACCACGGAATACGCGCATTTTGCATTTATGATATGGGGAGCCTTAGCGGCCTTCGCCGTAAACGGCCGTTTAATGAGCAATGTCGCGAATGCGGCAGTCCAGCAAGACTGACCTGCGTTAGGGCTTGTTAAACATGACAGATTCTGGAACTCAGCATCCACGCATGTGTCAGTTTTGATCAGGACTCCTAACTTCTGCCAGGAAGTGAGCGTAGCCCCCTTTTTTCATTTCTGATTCAAGCTCTTCATAGTTTATCACCGCGTCCCTAATCGGTGCTGTTAAAACTTTTCTCAACGGGGATTGCAACTCTACAGAGTCGTCTACCCCCAGGAAGTTTAGAATTCGAGAAGATTCCGTATCTTTGTTTGCTACAAATTCCTCGTACGAGACTTCTATAGCGTTGAGGCCCTTTATAATAGATCGACACCATAATTTCTGTTGCTCAAGACGTTTTATTTCGTCCAGTAGCAGTTGGATGTCGATTCTTAATGTCGGCTGCACCCGAGTCTCATTGGTGTGATAGGTCCTTGTAGCGCGCGCAAACTGCCGCGATAAGCAGACTCGAAAAGAATTTTCGCGTATTAGGTGCATGACCTTAACGTCGTTCTTCTGCATATAGTCCAAGACCATTGGAAATCTATAAGGGCGATATCTGATCTGATCGTACATAATCTTAAAACCTACGGCGTCCTTATCGTTTGTGCCGTATAAACAATTGAGGAAGTCCCGGACGATCAGGCCTCTTAAAAGAAGTGCAAGCACTTTAGGATAGCCGCGGGTGTTTAGATACTCGTAGAATGAATGCTCCTTCCTGTATGTGGGTAAAAACACTTCACCATAACAGCGGATTCCCGGATGGCTATCGAGTAACGTCCGGATTAGCGTAGAGCCGCTGCGTTGAGAGCTTATGATCAGAAATTTAGTTACAGGCACGGTGCGTTTCCAGCCGGAAGTATGTGTTTAGAGCTGACACGGATAAGTTAGGCTAGATTATAGCTCACCCAACGCGCCCGCCTGCTTTTTAAACCGCTCCAGCGGCGTTAGCCTCTTATGGCGCTCCGCGTGGCGTACTGGCTTGGTCGGAGTTATGAGCAAAGCCCTTAAGATGACTTGGCCAGAAGAGGTCAATTTCAACATGATATCAATCGTGTCCGTGCTGCCAGTGTATGACACGCTTCGATTTCGGGTTTCTTCTTTTGAATTCTTGGCGTGCATACGGCTTACGGCTTTTTTCGTTCCGTATGATGAGATTAGCTGCTGTCCGATTAACATCAGACCTTTAACAAGATATGTCTTACTAATGAAGCCACGGCGGTCCGTGCTCAAACTCACCGTTCAACTATCACGATGCGGATATTTGTTCGAAGACCTGCGGGACACGAACGATGAGGTGAACACTTAGGGAGCGTAGTTGTCTAGGGCCCACTTGCGATACCAAAAGAAATCCAGACGGGGTATCAGGGCAGGATTCGACACCGCAGTCATGTTTAACGTACGAGACCGCGATCTTCTGACTTCGCGGTCCGTAGATTAAGCCGAAGGCGTGTGCCGCGTGACGGGGCGCCGCCTTAGGTCAATTTGTTTGTAGCTGGACGCCATCTGGCGGAGGAAGTAACGGCGTTGTGCCTAACGAACCAGTAACGTTCGATGGTGGGGCAACGTTAATTCTTCCGTTCTGCTGCTCTAACATTTTGATGACGTCGAAAATTGTCCATTTGCCGCCATCTTCTATCGGAGCCCAAGTCATAAAGTGCGCACCGAGCTGATTAACGGCGTAGTTGAGGACGGTAAGGGCGTCATTCGCCTTGTAAGTCGGAGCTTGACTGCTCGATGTAATCGGAGCGACTCCCCTATACTTTTTATAGTAGACGCCAAAGGCATTATCGAGTGCTCCAAGTGATGATGTGCCGTCGAAAGGGCGGGTTGCCTCAAGCGCATCGGGGCCCCCGAACCCGTTTTTTGTGGTTTCTACCAAATGTGCCATCATCCGGTCGGCGTCGGCTTTCTCTAGTCCGCCAAGCCAGTTCGTGAATTGACCGAATATCGTGTTTGGCAACGCTTCCGCGGCTGCATTGTATACGGCGATATACCCGTCTCTAAGTTTGGCTGATGAGAATCCGGGCTGTTCTTTAGAGTTTGTTACGGCCGTCTCAGGCACGCCGATATACGCAAGCGTTTGGTTACTGTCAAACGCCTTTCCCAGCGCCCGGAATAATGCGGCTCTGCGCTCAGCAACGGCGGGCACCCAGTGCTTTGGCATGAGCTTTTCGGTATCAGCCGCAGCGGCGTATCCTACGTAAACACCCCCCTCGTAAATTGGATCAGTCGTCAAGTATTTGGGAACCGGTACCCGAACCGTATCTTGAGAATTACGGTCCCAGATGCCTACGATGAGTTTTTTCCCGTCGGCTCGAGCGGTATTTAAGTCGCGGGCGATCAAAGAGAAGTCATAATTCCCTTTCGTGGGCTCCAGTACAGCCCAAGAGTACCTCACATGGTATCCCGTGAAGTCTGAGTTATTTCTGATTAACTCTCGACTACGGTCGCGCAGTCCCAAGGAAAACGTTTTCTCGTCAGCGTAGATGTAATGCCCGGGGAACCATTTCTTTGAGAGATTGGCCTCTGCCGATGCCCCCTGTACGGATCCTATGGCCGCAATACCTAGCAATGCTGCGGCGCAGTAACTGCGGAGGTTTTGTCGCATATCTAGACTCCATAATAATTATTGACGAGTTGATACTGGCAAGATATGCCATCGATCAGTGTCCGTCCCTCGCGGATGTGGCGGCAGACCACAAGCTAGTGAAGGGCAATCCATGTACACGACGTACTATCCGACACGAAAGTTCAGGCCCTTCCGCTGAGGTATCAGTTTCCGCATAGCGCCAACCTTTTTTTCCCCTGCAGGGTTCGTCACGTTATCGTAGCCGCTAGTGAAATCATAGTCACTTCTAACAGTCATTTTTGAGACAACGGTCGTGTTTCAAACGTCGGGCTATGCCCCACGAAAAGAGACTAGCCGCTGTAACAGAGCAGAGAGGTTCCGCCCCGTTCGACCAAAATTCAGCCTCGAACCCTGCTGTGAATGCAGGGCAGGTTTGCAACGGCAATCAAAGGCCGGGTTGGAGTTCATGCTTGACGCACGGCACAACAAAGTGGATAGTGCTTGGCTGTTTCCTCCTCCCACGAAATGTTCTTGCATGCGTTGTGGTAAGCTGACAGGCAACTTCCTGGCCGCATCGTCGCTCCGTCAAGGCCGCAAGCCTTGCGTTATTACTGTACATTTGAAGAAATAATAAGGATTAATAGATGCTCATTTCAAAAGAGAAAATGCTGATCTTTGCCGCGTTCAATAAAACAGGTTCGACGAGTATTGAGGCTGCGCTGAACTCCTACAATAGCCGATTGCTTTATTATCGTCTGATGATTATGTATCGGTTTGTCATACGTGAGAGGAGGCTATTCAAACATGCCCGCCCAGCTCAGTTAAAGGTACTCCTAGGCGAGCGAGAATGGGACCGCTATTTTAAAGTTTCCTTTGTTAGGAATCCATGGGATCGGACCGTGTCGCTTTACAATTATCACAAAAAGAACCCTAATCGCTATCCGCTCGCCCAACGGTCGTTTGAAGAGTGGCTTTTAGGCGGTGGGACAGGAACTGTAAAAAAGTCAATGGTCGAGTTCATTTCTGACAATCAGGGGCGTATCATTATGGACTACGTAGGGAGGTACGAAAATCTTGAAGAAAATTTTTCTTACATTTGCCAGAAAGTTAATTTGCCTAATTTATCGTTGGCACATCTTAATCAATCCTCATTTCGTGGATACCGGGACTATTATACCCAAACATCGAAGCGAATAGTCGAAGAATGGGCAGCGAAAGATATCGCTGCGTTTGGCTATACGTTTGAGGACTAAATCTAATGGGTACTTGTCGCTGCAGAACGAGGTAGAGTAGAGCGATTTCGATACGTAATTGTAAGCGAATTACGATATGCGATCCTGTGCTCGCGTACTGGTGATGTTCAGCCCCGAAGTGTTTTTTTATACCGTAACCTTTCAGCGTAGGATCGGAGTTTGCGGCCAGGTTGCTTTAAGAGGCGGGTGTGGGCGAAATGGTAACGAATTCGGGAAACGTAGTCGTTCCAGAGCCATCGAACTTTCTGAAGAAAAAATGGTGTTGCTTCACTGTTGGGATGATCTGTTGCGTAACCTAGCTCTTTCAATAATTTACCGGCGAATCTTTCAACGCCGGCAAGTTTCCCCGCATTCAGGGCGGTCTTCCATTTACCGCTATTTTGTACTATTCCCCCTGTCTTTGTGTCGATGGCACTTCGGCCGGGTCCGTTCAGCCACGGCATACCAGACTTCAGGAGGGCGGAGTCGTATGGGATATCTATGAACCGACAAATCTTGTTCATCCAATGTTCCGGGTCATCGGTAAAGTCCTCGTAACGTAACTCCATATATTTCTCGCAACCAATCCGAAGCCCATCTTCCCGGCCTTTTCTTACCACATTAACCCATCGATACGCACTGGACTCTAATGCCCAATAGAATCTTCGTTGGTTAGAAATCGCGACGTCTCGTCCATCACGGTAAATGTGGATAAATTGTGCACTTGGTATCGCTGATGCAATGTCGGTCATGAATTGGATGTTCATAGGCGATTTTTCAAGCCAGCGCCTCGTGCCCTTTTTCTTAAGGGCAAGGGTTCGGTATACAGCGTCAATAACGCCGAATAGGGTCGGGTTAAGTACATCAGGCAGTATGGCATCCTCTTTTAGTGAACGACGGCGAAACTCCGCAGAGGTCTTGAAAGCGGAGAACAGGCGATTTAGGTTCTTTTCATCCGCTAGATCGCCAAAGCGGTCCACATTTAGAACAAACCAAGGAATGATGCGTGTTTCCCATGGGAATACGTACAGATGCGGCGAGTTATCCAAGCAATCTGCCAGCATTGTCGTTCCTGACCCATTCATGCCCACCACAAATACGGGGCCAGTCGTTGCACTGGGTGATGACGCGTCAAGATCTGGCATTAGTTACTCACTTGTGGAATCAGCTGGTTCTATGGTTTCCCAAGGGCTTGGCAGTCCGAATGTTTTCGTCTGCCATCGTGCCTGCGTAAGGCAGAGCAGGCTAGTATCTATAAATTAACCGTTAAGTTGCGCGAACGTTACAGCGTCGGAGCTTGCCGCTAAGGCTCGCATGAGACTTCGTCAGAATGCGTTCTCTTTCTAGTGTTGATTTTAGATGGCTTTGGGACCGGGGTAAAGTGCTGTGTATCTGATACTTCTAATCCGATAATAACCGTGTCCAATCGTGGGTGCTATCAAACAATCGAACCTTGCGTCTACCGGTATGTGGTCGCGTACCGTACTCGTTGACTCGACTAGTGGGCCGACACTCAACGAGTACTCATTAACCCTTGCTCTGAGTGCAAGCGGTGGGTTCGAGGCGTTCGCAACTATGCGGGGTTAAGTGGTTCTTTTTGGATCTTCTTGTCTCGCCTTCGTAGGATTATAAACGATATTAGAACGGAGTAAGAATGTCGTAGTGCTACTGCAGCGACGAGGGCCCGGAGAGCGGCTTCAGGTGTCTGCCAGATCAGGTACGACAGTAGGAAGCCACTTAAAATCGCGGCTGTCGTCACGATTTGCAGTATCAATAATCTGCGCTGTTCCCGACAGACTACTAACGCGGCGTTCGCGGGGACGACTAGGGATGCGAAAACCATGAGAGGTGCAGTAATTTCGATGAAGACACCCACTTGCCGCCATTTTTCGCCCAGCAAAAACATAATGGTGGGTTCGCCGTAGAATGAGAGGAAAAGAGATGGGACGAGCATTATCGCACCCGTGAAGGCGCAGGCTTTCAACAGGGTGAGTGTGACCGACCGATTATGTTTCATCGCGGTCACGAGGTGTTGTGTGAAAACGCTTCGGAATGAGCTCTGAAAAAGCCGAAGGGGCCTGAGGAACAAGCGGTCTGCCATTGCATAGAAACCAGCGATTGCTGGAGAAAAGAGCGCGCCGAATAGAATAAGAGGAATGCTGTTACTGACGCTATTTAATAGGGCGGTAGGGGTCGCAAACAAAGGAAAGTCCCGGTATTCTTGGACCAAATTGCGGTATGAAAATTTGCCCTGGTCATTAGGTTCTAACGGGGTAAACAATTTGCTGCTGCGGAAGAGCACGCTAATCCGGGTTACCAACCCAAGGACGAAACCGATGACAAGACCACCGACCGAGCTACCACCGATAGCACCAAGCGTGATACGGCTTGCCGTGCCGACCACTGCGCTCGATACATAGGTTGTTGCCTGAACTTTGAACTGCTTCATTCTTGTGTTCCATGATTCAAGCGCAGCTTCAGTTCCTTGAAGGATGAAAACGATCGGGATCGCCCAGATCCAGACGCCAATCTGGGTAATCGTGCTTGACGTGACATGGGGTAAGATGAAATAGAGGCTAGTGACCATCAGGGTGGAAAAGAATAGTGTGCTGGCAAGTGCGATTCGCAAGAGGCGGCGTGCATCGGCGTCTCGATCGGCCAGTTGGGAGGCAGTTCCATATCCGAGTGTCGCCAACGGGGTGGCGATTGTGGCGAAAGCCAAGACCATCGCGGCGATCCCGTAATCCTGCGGGGTGAATAATCTTGAGATGATCGGGGTTGATGCGATCAAAATGAGTTGTGCGGAGGCTTTTCCTGAAAACAGGGTTAAGATGCTGCGCACCATTTGCGAGCCCAGGATCCGCTTGTAGCCGGCCTTTTTTTTCATGGGTTTCAAATCACGTTCCTTCGCTCGGCGTGGACGGTGCGGTAAGCTGGATCTCGATACGGCGATTGATCCAGGGGCCGAGCAGTCGCTCGCTTTCGGCATCTACACGCGGCTCGCGCTGTCCCTTTCCTTCAAACGTGATGCGTTCGGGGGCGAGTTGCAGCGTTTCGAGGTAGCTTACTACGGCCTTGGCCCGACGCTCGGAGAGTGAGAGGTTGGCCGACTCCGAGCCAGAGGTATCGGTGTGCCCGATCACTCGGATGTCCAGATCGGGATGCGATTTGAGTGTGTCGGCGATACGTGAGAGCAACGCTTTCCCATCCTCAGGCAAGGCCACGCTGCCGTCCGCGAATTGAACGAGAGGGCCGAGGTTGGCTATCAGTTGCTCGGCGCTCGGACGCTCGACGTCGTACGAAAGCGGTTCGAGCTGGGCCTGCAGTTCGGTCATGACCTCAGGTGCCCCTGGTAGATCGACCCTTGGGGCAGGCGTGTTTGCATCGACGGCCGACGGTGGCGCTGGTGGCGGGCTCTCGGGAGCGGCTGAGTTGCGCAGCAGCCCGAATAGATTACCTGGTGCCGGACCATCCAATTTCACGGCGGCCTGTTCGGTTGGTTGGGTGGGCGGGATCGGCACGGGGATTTCCGCGACCGGTGCAGCTTGTGACTGTTCGGCGTTGGATGCCGCCCCGGCTCGGTCGTTTGGCGTCGAGGCGCTCGACTCAGCTTCGCCGGCGGTGTCTGGTTGACGAATAGTCAACTGCACGACGCCAACGTGCTCGTCCGTTCGTTCCACGCCCGGTTGGCGCGAGGCGGCGGGCTCGGTGGATGCAGTAGGAGCAGTTTGATCGGTCGCGGATTGGGTAAGCCAGAGTGCACCGACCCCGAGTGCTGAGAGAACCGTTACACCTGTCGCGATGGTCAGCCAGGGCAGGCGCGGGCGACTGCGTTCGCGGTGAGGCGTGATCGGGGGGAGCTGCTCAAAGCGGGGCCGTTCCCTAGGGGCGGAGTCCGGGATGGTCGGATCAAGTGTGCCTGTACGATCCTGTGCGCCTGTCAGAGGCGTCGCGGCAGGCGCACTGGACGAGGGCGGCTTCTTGGTCGCCGGTTCGATATGGGCGAGTCCGGTCGCAACGCTCGGGATATCCAACGCTTGGCCGAACGGCGCGGGCTTCGGCAACGATTGTCCGATTGCGGGTGTGGCTGATGACCGACGTGCAGGCGCAGGTTGCTCTCCCAGCCCCAGGCCAGCCGGCGATGCGGTCTGATCAAGAAGCGGCAGCGTCGGGCGATCTGGTTCGGCGATGGCGGACGTGTCGATGTCCCGTGAACGACTCGCGATTGGATATTTCTGCCGACCGCTGTCCTGCTGGGCGTTTGCATCAGGCGACGCCGTTACCACCGCCTTGGGGTGAAGGTCTCGAGGTGATGCCTGGCCCCGCCCGTCACGCTCCAAGTCCACTGAAATGACCAGGTGCGGGGTGTGGGACGCCACGAACTCGTCGATTGCATCGCCGTCGATGACCCTCAGGTCGGCGCCATACGCGTAAACCAGGGCTGTGTCGCAGACTAAATTGATCAGTCGAGGTAACCCCCGGCTGTAGTGATGAACCGCTTGGCAGGCATCGCTTGAAAAGATTTCCCGGTTGCCGCCGGCCACGAAGATGCGGTGGCGGATATAGCTCTCGGTTTCCGTCTGATCAAGCGGGCCAATATGGTAAGACGCGGTAACGCGCTGCGCGAATTGCTCCAAGTCTGGCTGGCGGAGAAGGTTGCGCAGCTGCGGTTGTCCTAACAACATCAATTGCAGGACCAGATCTTTCCCGGCGTTGATGTTTGACAGAAGGCGCAGCTCTTCGAGCTTTTCGACCCCAAGATTTTGCGCCTCGTCGACGATCAGAAGCACACGCCGACCTTTACCATAGGTATCAATCAGAAAGTTGATGAATGACTGATACTTCTCGAGCTTGCTGTCCCGGTTCCCTTTCAGATCGAAGGCCATGCACACCCAGTCGATCAACTCACCTAACGACTGGTGCGTGTTGGAAATCAAACCAACCGCGAAGCTTGCGTCGAGGCGCCCGACAAGGTGACGCATCAGCGTTGTCTTGCCCGAGCCAATTTCACCGGTCAGGATGATGAAACCGGCTTGGTTCATGAGTCCGTATTCAAGCAGCGTCAGCGCTTGCTGGTGCTGGCGGCTCATAAACAAAAACCCCGGATCGGGAAGCAACGAAAAAGGCTTCTCCCGGAGCTCGAAAAACGATTCGTACATTGAGCTGTCCTTCTTGCTTTGAGACGTCGACATCCAATCACGATCCGGATATCGGGCGCGTTTCGATTGTCGTATACATCCCGGGCAGGTGTTAGGCGGAATCTGCGGCAGGAGCCGTCCCGCAGTCACCTGTTACGTGGCGCGGTTTATGGTCGATCCGGATAGTATTACTCCGATCCTCGCTGGTGTCGAAGGCAATTGCGGTGTTTCGGACGCATCGATATGTCCGACTGAGCCGCTTGGTCGCGGCGACCTTGTCCGTGTGTTTGTGCGTGCGGCAGAATGCGAGGAGAACTGCGGCCCTTGCCGTCATGCTGTCGTCATCTATCGAAGATCAGTACCGAACGACTTGGCCCGGCTCCCGCCGAGGTTGCCGCGCGCCGCCATGATATCGTAGGCACAAGTAAGATTCCCGCCTAAGCGCCTTGGACTGGCTTGAGGCCGAGGGGCGTTCGGTAAGCGGCGCATGAGCAAGACATCCGGCACCGACGGTCGGCATGGATCTAGACGTTCCGGTAGCAGCTCGTGGCGTATCGATATTATGCCAGCTCAGCCGCAGCGTGCGGAGCGATGTGGCGCAACGGCTCGCGGCGGCTGCCGAGTGATGCCGGGGTGCATGCGTTGACCTTGGCTTGTCTTTGATTAACGGATATACCCAAGATACCTATGAAAAACGTAGCGTTGTTATCGACGAGCTATTCTGGTTCTACCTTGATCAGTATGCTTGCCTGCTCTCATCCGAATGTAATCGGTTTTGGCGACACCTACAACTATCAGTTTGTAAACCTTGATGAAACGTCCTGTACGTGCGGTGCAAAACCATCGGTTTCCTGTCCGGTACGGGTCGATCTTGAGCGACGCATGATCTCGAAGGGAAGCAGTTTTCGCTGGTTGTCATCCAATCCCACGCCTATCCCGGGCTTACTTGCCTCGAACAAGTATGCGGCCACGGTCTTTAGAAAGGATCGTTGGCTTCATTTATGTCGGCTCGTTCCGGCATCCGTCAGGCTGAGGATGTTTAATGATTACTATAGACAGAACTTGTGTTTCTTTGAGTCTCTTGATCAGTTGAACAACAAGACACATTATTTTGACGGATGTAAAAGTCTCCTGCGGGTTGAGTTGCTTAGAGCCATCTTTCCTGATACGAAAATTGTTCATCTCATTAAAAATCCGAAAGCCTACCTACACTCTTTTTTGAAGCGTGAAAAGCGAGATTATCGCGCGATTGTGAAAGGCTGGGTTCGCTATCACGCCGACGCCAGGGACCTCGGAGAGCGCCTTGGGCCGGACAGTTACAGACTGGTTACGTTTGAGGAACTGACTCGAAACCCTGATCAAGTTGTCCAGAGTCTGTATCGTTTCATGGGCGTGCCTGAACGCCTGGACGCATTTGATCGATGGGTTGACCTCGGGTCTGTACATGTGGTGGGAAGTCGCAGCAAAAACGTATTTAGACAGGTCGAGGAGCAACAGCCAAAGTGGCGGTCGGAACTGCAAGCCGCACAGTTAGACTATATCGACCGCGCAGTCGAGCGGATCGACTGGCTACAGCCCATTTTGCCCAGGCTGGATTGGGTATAGGAAACGACCGAGGCGTGAAGAATGACCGTGTCGGTCATGTCGACGGCGACGGTGTCGATCGGCACGGCTGGCGCTTCCCCGGTCGGGTCCACTATGCAGAACTTGAGCGGTCTCCATCGATCCTGCTCGGATGATGAGGACGATCACATTTGGAATGGAGGCGGTCGGTGGCAACCCGATGGATGACCTGCGCCGTGTGTTGAAGCATGAGGGTTTCGCTAAAATGCTCGATCACAAGCTCTCGGCCGCGCGCCCCCATTGATTTCAATCGGGCCCTGTCTGAGGTGAGCGTCTTGAGCTGCCGCGTCAGATCCTCGACATCACCTGGCCGAACCAGCCCGCCCGTCTTGCTTTCTATGATCGCCTCGCCCATGCCCCCAATGTTCGACCCAAGGACGGGTGTTGCCATCGACAGCGCTTCGAGCATGGCCATCGAAAAGGTCTCGACGGCGGTTGAGGGCAGAACCAAAAGGTCTGCGGCTGCCAGCAGCGGGCGAACGTCCGCGACGTTTCCCACAAACCTGACCTTCTCGCCGATGCCCAGTTGCTTTGCTTGATGCTCGACCTGCTCTCGCAGAGCACCATCGCCGGCGAAAACGAGATATAAGGACGGGTTAGCCAGGGCGGCGCAGCCCGTCACGAGGAGATGTTGGCCTTTCTCCGGCGCGAAGCGCGCGATGCATGCCAGCAGGATAGCGTCCGAGGGTATCCTTTGGGCCTGACGCAGCTTGGTCCCCTCATGCGCAAAGGTTGTAGGATTAAACCAATCGGTATCGACTCCGTTGTAAATCACCTCGGAGCGTCTGGCAAGGAAAGGATACTTGGCCGCCCAGTAGGCTTTTTGTCTTTCACAAACGAAGAGGATTCCTTGGCATCGGCGAAGAATCCACTGATAGAGCAATCGGTCCTGCAACTCGGATTTAAGGTCGACGTTGATCGTCGTATGCAGTACGCCGATTAGCGCAGGCTTACGCTTTGCGATGATTCTGGCGAGCCATCCCCACAGGATGGAGAACTGCAGGCTGCAGTGGATGACATCGATGTTCTCTTTGTCGATGACCCGAGCGATCTGGGCGACGAGACTAAAATCCAGGCGACGACGTGTGCGCCGGGCTTGGTGAAAGCAGACGGTCTTTTGATCGACGCGATGCAACTGATCGGCTTCTTCGAAAATCAATAAATGTTTGTCGAAATCCGTCGGGTTCAGACCGTTTACAAGGTTAACGACCTGCGTCTCGGCACCTGCCCGGCGCAGTGACGGAACGATGAAGAGTACCGCTATCGGCCGCGCGTTGTGGGGGCTTGTCATGACGCTTTAGGCGTGGCGGCTGTGCTGATGATGCCTTTCGTTGCCGGTCCCTCGAAGGTAAATCCAAAATAGTCTATATCGCGTTGGAATGTTTCTCCGACGATCTCGATCAACTGGGTGGTGTACATGTC
Source organism: Thiocapsa sp. (assembly GCA_041741175.1). Taxonomy (GTDB): domain Bacteria; phylum Pseudomonadota; class Gammaproteobacteria; order Chromatiales; family Chromatiaceae; genus Thiocapsa. The sequence continues at coordinate 58,148 of JBGSKP010000417.1, forward strand.
TCGATAATTGTAGCGATCACGAGTGGTGTTCTCCCGCACGACAATTAGCGGCTCACCAAAATAGGTTTCCATGTCCATTTCAAGCCTCTCCATGCGCAGGCAATCGCACCGGACGTTTTGATGCTCGTCGGTTATCCAATCCAATTGATTGAACCAGGAGTTCATCGGGCCCATCCAAGGCTTTCCGGGGTGCTCCGGGATCTCGAATATCCGCTGCTCCCTCACGAAGTCTTCGAAACTGGCCTGCTCGATATAACGCTTTCTCGGATCGTCCGATGCCCAGCCTCGTGCTGTCTGTTTTGAGAAGACATAACGGGATGCCGTTCGACTCCAAGGGTTGCGAACCACGCAGAAATAGCGGAGGTGCAGGCCGAGCTCTCCGACGACGTCGAGATAGCGTGAGTGAAAGGGTTCGCCCAGTGAGACGTCTCCTCGCCGGCTCAAGGCGGCGCGGACGGAGGTACCACCGTTTTTCGGTATGTGGACAAAATGATAACTGTAGTGTTCGGGGGATTTTTTCGCCGGGGGTGTCTGGCGCGCGAAGGGCAAGCGAAACCTTCTCATCGGATCCTCATTGGGCTTAAAAAACCGCACCCGGTGCGGTATGCGTCGTTTGTTGGATTGGCTTGGCCGCGCCAGCTCCAACAACTGTGGGAGCTGGCGCGGTTTAAAGTCTTAAAAAATATTAAATTTTAAACCGCGTCCCTACAAAGGTCGGAAAAATCCTTGAGCCCGACACAAAATGACAGTTACGCATTTCACTCTGGACGCGGTTTAGGTCGGTCGTCCGCTCTTCATGTTACGCCAGGCCGGGCGGAATGTTCATCCCGATGCCGAGTCCCGCCTGCTCCGGCCGGTGCTGAAGGCGGGTGCGCAGACCCCTGCGGCCTGGGGCGGGAGGATGTCGAACGCCGGTGCGGGGCACCCGCACGCATCGAGGCCGCTTGCAGCCATGCGAACAGAAGAGCGGGCATTGACTCTCAGGTGGCTCGGATCGCAAACTTGGCGTCGCCGCTCAATGACCGGATTTAGGGTCGGCCGGGGCATCGAGTCTAGCGCAGGCCGTGCGGAGCACGATCACGCGCAAGGAGGCCGGGTGCCGTGGAGCCCCGGCGGATCACAACCCTTTTCGTTCGCCGTGCGATTGCCGTTCGTGTGATTGTCGCAGTCGCGATTTGTCTCCAGCATTGGTGTCATATTACCTTAAGACGGCGTCGGGTCGTTGTGACTAACACCTGGATCCGGCGAGAGTCGAGGTGGCTGCGGCAGACGTCGCCTGTTCGTTGTCGGACCTGCCTTTCGGGTTTCCCGCATCAATGATCGATCACCTCACGCCTCGATGAGCCCGGATGGGCCCGGATGGGCCTGTTGTTAATAAGGGATTTTGCATATGCCTAGGTTCTCAACCGCTATCGGCGAAACCTACTCTCGCGCCTCCCGTCCCGTCAAACGGTGGATCGGGCGCAGTTTGCTGGGACCTGCCCTGAAGCAGTTTGTGGTCTCCCGGTCCGTCTGGGTGGTGGCCTTCCATCGTGTCGACGATCTGGGGTTTCCGGATCCGTTAACCTGTGGAATCAGCCACTTCCAGCAGTACTGCGAGTTCCTGGCGCGAACGTTCAAGGTCATTCCCTTGTCCCGGCAACTGGACCGGCTCGGGCACAAAGACTGTGGTGGAACGCTCTCGATCACCTTCGACGATGGCTATCTGGATAATTTCCAGCACGCCGCTCCGATACTCGAGCGTCTGGGTCTGCCGGCAACCTTTTTTATTGCGACCGGTTTCATTGGAACCGATCAGGTCGCATGGTGGGACCGCACCCTGCCGCAGGCACCGGCTTGGATGGATTGGGATCACGTCCGGTCGCTCCATGCGCGAGGGTTCGAGATCGGCTGTCACACCGTGACGCATGCTGATTTTGGATCTTTGTCTGCCGACGAGGCGCTGAGGGAACTCGCAGAGTCTCGGCATCGTTTGCGGGAGGAGCTTGGCTGTGAAGCCGATTTGTTTGCCTATCCCTACGGCGGACAAGGTAATATGAACGAGACGAATCTTCAGGTCGTGAAAGGCTCCGGGTTGCGGTGCAGTCTGTCCTGCTTTGGCGGCGTCAACGCCATCAAGGCGGAGCCGTTCAATTTGAAGCGCGTTCCGATCAACTCAGCCGGTGGGGAGACGGTCGACGACATCGCTTACCACTTGGTCCGCAATATGGCGCCGCTGGAAGCGCTGCAGGTCAGTCCCGGACTTGACCTAATACCGGACCAGAGCAGTCTGCCGATTCGGCCGGGAATGCCGGCTGATCAGACGCCCGCCGCGTGACAAGGCTTGGGCGTCGGAGCCTGACGCCCCAAGCCTCGTTGTCGGGCGTTCCGCCCCTCGCCATGAGCGGCATCGGATGCTGTTGAGGATCAAGCGATTGGTGTCGCGTAAAAGTACCGATACCCTTAATCGGGGATGCTCGATACGATACGTGATCTGCGGCGTCGTAATGTGCTCGTGTATCAGGTTCATCCTCGTCTTGTCGGACATAACCGATGTCGTCTGAGCACTTCGATGTCCGGGGTTTGGGTTCTTGCAGCAGTGGCGCGTTGGTGGCGCCATCGAGGTCTGCGCAGCGCCGTCGCGTGTGCCTCCGAGTTGTGTGTTTCTCTGCTGTGCATGTCGGCTACACTTAGCAATTAACCGCCATGTTGTCGGGCATACTGCGTGCTTCGTGAAGCATGCACCGGGTAGCGGCGTCGGTCGGATCGAGCGCACGATGCAACGCTCTTCCATCGCTGGTATGAAGAGCGTCATTCCGGCATTGTTTCGCCTGTGTTTTCACCTCATCGATGGCTGCAGAGGTGTGGAAAGGATCTGAATGGTAACGAAGAGTGTTGTCGTGTCCGGTCACGGGCGGGCTCGAGCCGTATCGCGAGTGCTGCGGAGTGTTGCCGATGAAAGTGATTGGGCCCGCTGCGAATCGGTCTACGTTCCGGACCCGTTCAGTTCGCGACCCGCTTGGAGTTCGTCCGTGTGGATGCGTCCGGTGAGATGGTGCGGGGCGGCTGGGTGTGCATCCGATCATCAAACGACAGCCGGCCAAGAGCGTGCGTCGACATGGCGTGGTCCAGAGGGGTCGAAACATGCGTGAACGGGTTTCGCTCTTCGGGATTCAACTTGATCCGCTGACGATGAATCAGGCAATCGACCGGCTGCTCGAGATCATTCAGCGACAGCCGAATGAGTCTCGTTACGTGGTCACTCCGAATGTCGATCATATCGTTAAGCTGCGCCATGACCGTGCGTTTCAGGCGGCCTACCACGACGCCGAGTTGGTCCTGGTCGACGGCAAGCCGGTGCGTCTGGCGTCATTAATCCTCAGGACTCCTTTGCCGGAAACCGTGCCGGGCAGCGACTTGGTGCCAAAGCTTTTCGCCGCATCGCAGCGCATCGGCGGCGTGAGCATCTATCTGATCGGCTCGGCGGAAGGGGTCGCGGAGATTGCCGCCAGGAACATTCGCCGACGCTGGCCTTGGGTGCGCGTGTGCGGTGTCTACAGCCCGCCGATGCGGTTTTCCGTCGCGTCGCCCATGTCGGATGTGGCGGTGGAGAAGATCCGGGTCGCTGCGCCGGATATCCTTGTGGTGGGTCTCGGCGCGCCAAGACAGGAGATCTGGGTGCATAATGTGCGTGAACGGCTAAACGCTAAAACGGTCTTGTGCGTCGGCGCAACGATTGACTTTCTTGCAGGAGAGAAATCGCGGGCGCCTGTTTGGATGCGTCGGGGCGGCATCGAGTGGCTCCATCGCATGGTGACCGAGCCGCGGCGTATGGTCGGGCGCTACATTCATGATGCCTTCATCTTTCCGGGGCTCTTTCTGCGTGAATGGCTCGGAAGGCGATGAAACCAATGGGAGCTCAACCTTAAGATGTCACGCTATCTGCAGATCGGGGCTTTGATCGCAATTGGGATATCTGTTGGCGCGCCGGCCGTCGGCTCGGGTCGGCTTGGCGGCGATCAGAATCCAGACGTTGAACGGTTACCTCTCTCTCCGGCTGTCTACTCCGTGGCGCGTCAATCGCCTCATACCGCTTCCCGATCCGGGGCGTCAGCCGACGTCACGACTGCTCCGGCTGATCGGCCGACCCCGAAGCCGCCCGGTACCGCAGCGCCCTCGCGCGCCGAGCTCACTGTCATGGTCGAGCGCCTGGCGCAGCGTCACCGTCTGGATCTCGATCTCGTGCATGCGTTGATTCGCGCTGAGTCGGCTTATAACCCGCATGCCGTGTCCCCCGTGGGTGCGGTCGGTTTGATGCAGGTGATGCCGGCAACGGCATCCGATTATGGGGTGGCGAGCGTCGACGCGCTGTTCGACCCGAGTACGAATCTCGACACCGGAATGCGGCATCTCAAGCGCCTGCTCGATAAGTACGGGAACATCGGTCATGCCGTGATGGCCTACAACGCCGGCGAGGGCGCTTTGGACCGCAGCGGCGGTTTTGTGACGTATCCGGAGACGCAGCGCTACACCCACGCCGTCCTGGTGTCCTATTTGCAAAAGAAGGGTGTTCAGCCCTACACGGCCAGAGCGCGGCAGGCGGTCGGGATGGATGTTACCCCGGCGATGGCCCTGGCAGCGGCGGGATCCGGTGGTGTCGGGGCAGCTCCCGACGTTGCCCAGGCGGCGTCCAAACCACCGCAGCGGGTCCCCGTCACCCGGTTGACGTCGCGTCTGTCGCCCGGCCTGTCGCGGCGTTCCGATGTGGGGCCCACCGGCCTCGTGCCGTCGGCATCTGCTCCGTCGGCGCGTAACGCCCTCGGCCAAACTGGACCACGAGCCATGGGGAGTGGGCGGTGATCGCCGTTACCGGTGACTCCAGTCGGCGCGGCTTGCGCCAACCGATGGCTTTGCCCGGCCATTGGCGGGGAGCCGACGGCTAGTGCCAGCCTGTCCTGGCGTCTTTTACCTTTCGATAATCCACGTTCGTACCCTGTTCCTGCGAGAACCCACCATGTCGTCTGCCCAGCGTTTGCTGTTTCCGTTGACCTTTCCCCTGCGTCTGCTTCCCGGTGTGCTGCACAGCCACGCGCTGGCGACTCTATTGAATCAGGTGATGAAAGAGGCACTCGCCGACGGTGAGCTGGATTTCCTGGATGGGCGTCGGGTCGGGATCGAGATCGACGATATCGGCGTGCGCTACCGCCTGGGTGTCAACCTGGGACATATCCGCGGCTATGGCGACGACGTACAGCCGGATGCAAGCGTTGCCGGTAGCCTGAAGGATTTCATGCTCCTGGCCGCGCGGCGCGAGGATGCGGACACGCTGTTTTTCCAGCGCCGCTTGCGGATGTCCGGCGACACCGAATTGGGCCTGTATCTTAAGAATTTTTTGGATGCCTTCGAGCCGCCGGTTCGGTGGGCGCCGCTCACCCGGGCACTGGATCGGCTGGCAGGGCTGCGGTTTCCGGGCCGCTGATTCCATTCGTGCGCGTCTGCGTTGCGTCGGCGGACAAGGCTGTTTTACCTGCTCGTGCGGGCCTGGTACCGCGAGTGTTGGCTTGCCGGGCGCGGACTGTCAGCCTTGGCTTGCCTTGCCTTGCCTTGCCTTGCCTTGGCTTGGCTTGGCTTGCCTTGCCTTGCCTTGCCTTGCCGTGGCGATCGGGATACCCTGCGATTCCGGTGTAGTCGCCCAATTTAGGGTTCCAGTTCCTGTGTTTGCTGTCACTCAACCGCTCGCAAATCTCCTGCTGCATCGACAAGGACGCCCGGCGCATGAACCTCGGCGTTAAACGGCCCTTTATCTATCTGGTCTGTCCCTATGCGCCGATGGGCGGGGGCATGTACAAGGTGATGGATTACCTGATTCAGACTCAGCATCGCTTTCCCGGCTCCCCGCTCCTGCGTGTGCTCGATACGCGCGGCGGTGGTCGGTTGATTTTCACACCGCTGTTTCTGATCAAAGCGCTTCTGCAGCTGGGTTGGGCTCGACTGAGCGGTCGGCTTGCGGGCGTCCACGTGAATATGGCCGAGCGATTGAGCGTGGTCCGCAAGGGCATCGTCATCGTCATTGCACACCACATCGGCGTGCCTGTCGTGTTGCATCTGCACGCGGCCCAACTGCCTCAGTTCTATCGCACTCTTCACCCCTTGGCGCAGCGGCTGTTGCGTTATGTGTTTTCGGTTGCCGACGAGGTGGTGGTGCTTGGTCACACGGGCAGACGTTTTGTCGCAGAAGAGTTAAAGGTGTCGGGGCACCGCATCAGCATCCTGATCAACGGTGTGCCGGGCCCGTCGCAACGGCCGCCGCCGCATCGGCACGACGGCCCCGTGCAGATCGTTTTTATCGGTAACTTGCTGGAACGCAAAGGCGTGACGGATCTGCTGAACGCGCTGGCGCGCCCTGAGCTTGCCGCGCTTCACTGGAAGGCGACATTCGGCGGCGGCGGCGATGTCGAGAAATACCGCGCAGCAGTTGCCGAGCGCGGTCTGCAGGATCGGGTCAGCTTCCCGGGCTGGCTCAAGCAGGAGCAGGTTGACACCCTGGTCTCGCAGGCCGACGTGCTCGCCCTGCCTTCTTACGACGAGGGTCTGCCGCTGGTAATCCTGGAGGCGCTTGCCCGCATGACCACGGTGCTCTGCACGCCCGTCGGCGAAATTCCCTTCGAGCTCACCGACGGCCGCAACGCAGTCTTTGTCGCGCCAGGCGACCTGGCCGGGATTACGGCGGCGCTGGTCGATCTCATCACCCATCCGGACAAGCGCGATGCCTTGGCGCTCGCGGGTCGCGAGCTGTACGAGGAGCGCTTTGCCATGGACGTCTTTTTTCAAAATCTGCTCGTTATCTACCGCCGGACGTTCGACCGCGCGGCTTTCCCGCACGAGCCGCTTACCGTCTGAGGTTTACCGTGATCGAAAACGCAAACGATGTCGCCCATGACAGCACGCTCAGGGCGGATATCTGCATTGTCGGCTCGGGTCCGGCGGGTATCAGCCTGGCGCTTAGCCTACTTGAAACTGGGCAAGAGGTGATCCTGCTCGAGTCCGGCGGCGACAGGGAGGAGAAGGAGACACAAGCTCTGTACGAGGGCGAGACGGCGGACGAGTCGATGCATTGTCCCCCCGACAAGTATCGCCAGCGCCGCTTCGGCGGTTCGACGACGACCTGGGGCGGGCGCTGCCTGCCGTTTGACCCGATCGATTTTGAAGCACGGCCCTGGATTGCGAACAGCGGCTGGCCGATTACCTATGACGAGGTGGCGCCCTATTTCGGGCCGGCAACCCGTCTGGTCGAGGCCGGCGAGAACGACTATGACGGGCGCACCGCCTTCGGTCCGAATCCGCCCGAGATGTTTAAGGGGTTTCGCAGCACGCGCGTGACGACCGACACGCTCGAGCGCTTCTCGCTGCCAACCAATTTTGCTGCGCGTTACCGGCACAAGCTCGCCGCGGCGAAGACGCTGCGTCTCTTCACCTACGCCAACGCCATCGGCATCGAGCTGAACGACGAGGGCACCCAGGCGCGCGCGATCCGCGTCGGCACCCTGGCGGGCAAGCGTTTCCGGGTCGAGGCGACCTCCATCGTGCTCGCCACCGGCGGACTCGAAGTCCCGCGGCTCTTGCTCGCGAGCCGCGAGGTGCATCCCAACGGCATCGGCAATGCACACGACGTCGTCGGGCGCTACTACCAGTGCCACATCGCCAGTAACCTGGCCGAGCTGACGGTTGATGGGCCGGTCAGTCGGGTCCGGCACGGCTATGAGTTGTCGCAGGAAGGTGTCTACTGCCGTCGTCGCATGGCACTTGTCCCGGATGAGCAACGCCGGTTGCAGGTCGGCAATCTCGCCGCCCGTTTGCACTTTCCCAATATCATCGACCCGTCGCACCGCAGCGGCGTGCTCTCGGGCCTTTACCTGTCCAAGTTTTTTATCAGCTACGAGTACAGCAAGCGTCTGCATGGCGGGGATCAGGCGACTCTGGCGCGCTACCTCGGGCATGTCCGGAACATCCTGCTTGATCCGTTCGATACGCTGGCCTTCTTGTCGCACTGGATTCGCAAGCGTACTTTCGCGACCCGCAAGTTTCCGTCGGTCGTTCTGCGCAACCGCCGCAATCGCTTCAGCCTTGATCTGCATGGCGAGCAGGAGCCGCTTCCCGAAAGTCGCGTAACCCTGATGGCGGATCAGCTGGATCCGTTCGGCATGCCGCGGCTGCGTATCGACTGGCATTACAGCCAGACAGACATCGAAACGGTGCGCGTCACACTCGACGTGATCGGCGAGGAGCTTAAGCGCGCGGGTGTCGGCACCCTGAGCTATGATCCGGAGACGCTGGAACGCGATCTGATGCGTTATGGAGCCTATGGCGGCCACCATATCGGCACTACCCGCATGGGCCTGGATCCACGCACCAGCGTGGTCGATCCCAATTGCCGGATCCACGGTGTGGAGGGCTTGTATATCGCCAGTTGCTCGGTGTTCCCGACCTCCTCACAGGCGAACCCGACCATCACAATCATCGCCTTGGCGCTGCGTCTCGCCGATCATCTCAACGATCTGCATCGTCAGAGCGAAGGTGCAGGCTCTGCCGGAGGGCCATCCATGCCGGTGTCTGTCGTGTCGGCCGACACGGCGCCGCCGGCCTTTCCAAAACGCGTCCTGGTGATGGGTGCAAGCGGCTACATCGGCAGCCGTTTGTGCGCGCTGATGCGCGAGGTCGCGCCCGAGTGTGAAGTCGTCGCGGCGGTGCGGACACTGCGGACGGAC
>JBGSKP010000418.1:0-7320 GCA_041741175.1 Thiocapsa sp.
CGTTCTGGAACGCGCCGTGGAGTCGATGCCGACACCGCCGCAACGACTCCTGGTCTGGCTCGGTCCGGCGATCGGGCCGGATGCGTTCGAGGTCGGTCCGGAGGTCCGCGCCCGTTTTGTCGCCGAGCACCGGCAGGATGCCGAGGCGTTTCGTCCGGTGCGCCGGGGGCGTTTCATGGCCGATCTGGCTCGGCTTGCCCGGCTACGGTTCGGTCGGCTCGGTGTGACAGCGGTATACGGCGGCGTTGACTGTACCTACGCGGACCCGAACCGTTTTTTTTCATACCGTCGAGACGGCTCTACCGGCCGGATGGCGACGCTCATCTGGCTCGCCGAGAACGGCGGCGCATTAGGAGACGCACACCATGCCTGACTGGAATATGCTGACGTTGGTCGGTGCCGACCGCCCCGGGATCGTCTCGCGGGTGACGCGCCGGCTCTATGAGAGTGGGTGCAACCTTGGTGAGGCATCCATGATCCGTCTGGGCGGGAGCTTCACGATCATGCTGATGGTCAGCGGGGAGCGGCCTTGCGAGGAGTTAATGACCGCTTTGGGTCCCCTGGCCGATGAGCTGGGACTGCGGATCCACCTGGATCCGACGCCGGGCGGACTGCACCGGCACCTGGTTCCGAATCTCCAGGTTCGGGTGTTCGGCGCCGATCGTGCCGGGATTGTGGCGGATGTAACCGAAATCCTGGCCGAGCAGGGGTTCAACATCCTCGAGCTGGAGTCCGATGTCGCCGGAGATGCGGATCGACCGGTCTATCTCATGAATATCCAGGGCTACTGCGAGCGGACGCTCGAGGCGTTACAGGCTGCTCTGTCGCCGCTGAGCAGCCGGGGCGTGTCGGTCGACGTCGCGCCGGTCGATATCCTGGTCGGCTGACGCCATGGCCATCCTCGATATCCTCAAGCTCCCTGACCCGCGGCTGAAACAGGTGTCCGAGCCGGTTCTTCGGTTCGACAGTGATCTGCGTGATTTCGCCGCTGCCCTGGAAGCGACCCGTCTGGCCGGTCCGGCCGCGGTCGGCATCGCCGCTGCGCAGGTCGGGCGTTTTCAGCGTGTCGTGATCGTGGATGTCTCGGGTCGCCCCAAGACACCCAATCATGGTCATCTGGTGCTGGTCAACCCTGAGATCGTGCATTGGGAGGGTTTTGCGATCGGCCGCGAGGGATGTCTCTCGGTCCCGGACTATACCGGCAATGTGATTCGTGCCACCGGCATCCGACTCAAGGCGCAGGATCTGGACGGGCAGGAGCATGAGTACGCGATGGAAGGTTTCGAGGCGCGCGCCATTCAGCATGAGATCGACCACCTCGATGGCCTGCTGTTCGTCGATCGCGTCGTCAGCCGCCGCACCGACCTGTATCGTCGCAAGGTCTATCAGACTTGATGGCATCGTTGCCCGACGGGGCTCCGGTTTCTCATCGGCGTCCGGAGATGCCAGGCGGTTGGCAACGGGGTGACGGGGCGAGCGCCGGTGCGCACGGATGAAGATTGGAACAGGTGGGCTTATATAGCAGACATGGGCCATGGTCCGCTCGATGTTGGATCGAGAGCGTTGAGGCATCGGCCAGAAACCCCCTTCGACTAACGTTGTCTCTCTGCACGAGAGATCGCTGACGAGAACCGACTATGAGAGTGCGCCCGTTTAAAACCGTTTTCGCCGTCGCGGTGCTGCTGACTGCGACGCTGGCCTTTGCGGCCCCCCGTGAGATCCCCCTCTCGGAGCTGTTCCCGAGCCCGGCTCAGACCAAATCCGCGGTCGTGATCAACAAGGTGCTGGAGCGTTTCCATTATCGTAAGGTCACGCTCGACAACGCCTTTGCGCAATCTGTCCTCGCCAGCTACCTGGACGCACTCGATCCGAACCGTTCCTTTTTTCTGGAGCGTGATGTCGAGCGCTTCAAGGGCGGTGCCAGGCGACTGGAGGAGGGGTTGCGTCGCGGCGAACTGGATCTGGCGTTCGACGTCTTTCGTGTCTACCGGATGCGCGTGGACGAGCGGGTCCTTTATGCCAACGGGCTGTTGGAGAGCCAGTTCGATTTCGATGTCGACGAGACCTATTCGCTCGAGTCCAAGGATGTGGCTTGGGCCACGGACAGCGCTGCGCTTGACGAGATCTGGCGCAAGCGGATCAAGAACGACTTTCTCAGCCTGCGGATGACGGGAAAATCGGACGCCGACGTGCGCGATCGGCTGCGCAAACGCTACGACGGCCTTGCTCGACGCACCCATCAGTTCGATGGCGACGACGTCTTCCAGACCTTCATGAACGCCTTCACCGAGACACTTGAGCCGCATACCAGCTATATGTCTCCCAGTACCTCGGAGAACTTCGACATCAGCATGAAGCTATCGCTCGAGGGGATCGGTGCAGTACTGCGTGCCGACAATGAATACACGGTCATTCAAAGTACGGTCCCCGGCGGACCGGCGCGTGAGTCCGGCCAGGTTCAGTCGGGTGACCGAATCGTCGGCGTGGCGCAAGGCACCGACGGGGTGATCGAGGATGTGGTGGGTTGGGGGCTTCAGGATGTCGTGGAGAAGATCCGCGGACCCAAAGGTTCGATCGTGAGGCTTCAGCTGCTGTCGGATTCGGCCGGCGCGACGGGGCGTTCGCGCGAGGTTTCGATCGTGCGCAACGAGATCAAGCTCGAGGATCAGGCGGCGAAGAGTTTCGTGGTGGATGATCTGGCCAATGCCGACGGGATTCGGGTCGGCGTGATCCAGGTTCCGGCGTTTTATCGGGATTTTCAGGCCGAGGGCTCCGGGGATCGTGATTTTCGCAGCACCACTCGGGACGTGAGCCAGCTGATCGACGATTTGGTTCTGAAAGGGGTCGACGGAATCGTGATCGATTTGCGCGGCAACGGCGGCGGCTCGCTGGCCGAAGCGACCTCGCTGACGGGCCTGTTCATCGATAAGGGGCCGGTTGTGCAGGTGAAAGACGCTTTCGGCAAGGTCGAGGTCGAAAAGGATCCCGAGCCCGGCGTCGCCTACCGCGGGCCGCTGGCCGTTTTGGTCGATCGCGACAGCGCCTCCGCCTCCGAGATCTTCGCCGGCGCGATTCAGGACTATGGGCGCGGCCTGGTGATCGGCGAGCCAACCTTCGGCAAGGGTACCGTGCAAACCCTGATCGATCTGAATCGGTATGTGCCGGGCGAGGAAAACAATCTCGGGCGCCTGCGGCTGACGATGGCGGAGTTTTTCCGCATCAGCGGAGGCAGTACGCAACTGCGCGGTGTCGAGCCCGATATCCGCTTCCCCACAGCCGATTTCATCGTCGAGTACGGCGAGCGTTCACTCGACAACGCCTTGCCCTGGACCCAGATCCGGGCGGCCGACTACAAGAAGGTCGGCTCGGTCAGCGTCGATCTGCTTGTATTGCAATCGGCAGAGCGCGTCTTGCGTGATCCGGGCTTTACCCTGCTCATTGAGCGCAGCAAGCTGATGCGCGATATTGAAGCCCAGAAGCAGGTCTCGCTCAACGAGCAGGCGCGTCGCGAAGAAGACGAGCGGCGCGGCAAGGTGTTTAAGGAGCAGCAGAACAGCTATTTGCTGGCCCGCGGCATTGCCCCGGTCGATGAGGATGACGAGGGGGTGGACGAGGATCTGCTGGACGCTCAGCGCGAAGCGATTGCGCGCATCCAGGTCGACGAAGCGGCGCGCATCCTGGCCGACAGCATCCTGCTTGATCGCACGAGTCAGCCGCGTGCCGTCATGCGGGACTGAATCTAAACCGCGTCCGGAGGCCATCGGCACGGTGCGTTGTCAGGCGCCTCCTGGTGTTGCCAATCGCCCCGCAAGAGTCGCGGTTTAGGAGTGAAACGTTTTATGAATCAGTCTCGCCAGGATCTTCAGTCGCGACTCGAACGACTGCGTGCAGCCGGCGCCTCCGCGGCGCTCCGCGGTAATCGCATCGGTCTGGAAAAGGAGGGCCTGCGGGCATCGGCGGCCGGGCACCTTGCCATGTCGCCGCACCCTCGGGCGCTCGGTTCCGCCTTGACCCATCCCTATATCACGACCGACTTTTCCGAGGCGTTGCTCGAATTCATCACGCCGCCGACATCGAGTGTCGATGAGGCGCTGGGCTTTTTGGCCGATATCCATGCCTACGTGTATCGGCATCTTGGGGACGAGTTGATCTGGGCGACCAGCATGCCGTGCGTGCTGGAGGGCGGCGCGAGTATCCCACTGGCCGATTACGGCACCTCGAACGCCGGGATCATGAAAACAGTCTATCGGCGCGGACTGGCCAACCGTTACGGTCGCACCATGCAGGTGATCGCCGGCCTGCACTTTAATTTTTCCTTTGCCGATGCGTTCCTGGATCTGTATCGGGATCTGCAGGGCGTCGCGGACGAGGTGACGGTCTTTCGTTCCGAAGCGCAGATGGGGATGGTCCGCAATCTGCAGCGCGTCGGTTGGCTCGTGCCCTATCTGTTCGGTGCATCGCCCGCAGTCTGCGCGAGCTTTGTGCAGGGTCGCGAGACCGACCTTCAGACATTTGATCCCTATACACTCTACTATCCTTTTGCGACCTCCCTGCGGATGGGCGATATCGGTTATCAGAATCAGCAGGAGCAGGGTACCGGGATGAAAGCCAGCTACGACAGCCTGGATTCCTATGTGCGCAGCCTAACCTGGGCGATCGAGACGCCCTGTCCGCAATACGAGAAGATCGGCGTGAAGGTCGGCGAGCGCTATGAGCAGCTCAATGCCAATGTGCTGCAGATCGAGAACGAGTATTACAGCACGGTGCGCCCTAAACAGATCACCGAGTGGATGGAGCGCCCGACATTGGCCCTGCGCCGTCGCGGGGTGCGCTACGTCGAGCTGCGCTCGCCCGATATCAACCTGTTTGAGCCGGCCGGCATCTCGGCCGAGCAGATCCGGTTTCTCGAAACCCTGATGCTCTATTGTCTGGTGCTGGACAGTCCCCGCATCGGTGCACAGGAACGGCGCGAGATCGACGTCAATCAGGTGACGACTGCCCATCGTGGGCGTGAACCGGGGCTCCAGCTCGCGCGCCAGCGTCAAGCCGTCTCGTTGGGCGTCTGGGCAGGTGAGATCCTGGACGACATGATGATGGTCGCCGAGGTGCTCGACGGTCGGTTGCATGGTCCGCATATGCAAAGCGTCGAACGCCAGTACGAGAAGGTGACCGACTCCGAGGCAACACCTTCGGCGCAGATCCTGCGAATGATGCGTGAGCAGGGGGAAGGTTTCTTCACCTTCGCCCGGCGCTATGCCGAAGCCCATCGCGAGACCTTCAGGCGCCATCGGCTCGATCCGCAGCGCGAGACGCTGCTCGATCGTCTCGTCGATGAATCGATCAGGCAACAGGAGGCCATCGAGGCCGCCGACGATCGCAGCTTCGATGCGTTTCTGGCCGACTATCTCGGGCAGGGTCGGGCGGCGGTACAGACGCCGAGACCCGAATCGCGTCATGCGACAAACGTCGCATGACGGGGGGATGGATTCACGCCGGGTATGGTGACTGGAAGACGTCATGCTCCAGGGCGGCGTCGAAGCTCACGGAGGGGTCGGCGCCGGGCTGTTTGCTGATCTGCTGCAACCAGTGCAGCTTGCGCAGAAGTCCGCAGACGATCTCGGGGCGGGGATGCGCTGTGCTGCTCCCGGTCTTGTAATCCGTGAACGGTCAATCGATGCCCCGTCGGCACCTCGATGATCGCCGTCTCGTTCCAGTCCTCGCCGAACTCGCGCATGAACACTGCAGGTCGAAGCGCCCGCCCTGCCCGGTCGGTAGCAGCGGCAGATCGAGTCACCGCGGTTTGGGCATCGGTTGTGTAAGAGCCGAGACGCCGAAGACCCCATCGCTGGGGTCTTCGGTTCATCCCACGTGGTGAAGACCTGAATCCAGGTCGATTGGCGTCTATTGTACCGCGGTGGTTGCCGCGGGGGCCGGCGCGGCGGCCTGTTGCTCCGGGGACAGCGCCTTGGGCGCGCAATACTGATTGGACATCATCGCCGGATGCATGCCAGGGCCATAGGCCGCCATGCTCTGCTCATGTGCCGCGCGACGCTGCGCGCTCATCGCCTTGAAGGCTGCACGACGTTCCTTGATGTCGTGCTGCACCTTGGCGCGATGGGCATCGCGCTGCTCAAGACGGGTCTTCATCAGCTCAGGTGTTGACGGGGTCGGCAGACCTTGCATGGCCGCGAATTCAGGCATCTCCGGGAATTGGCCGAACTCAGGCATGGCCGGCATTTCAGGCATTTCAGGCATCGCCGGGAACTGACCGATCTCAGGCATGGCGGGCATCTCGGGCATCGCCGGATACTGACCAAACTCGGGAACCGGCGGAACCTCCGGGAATGCCCATTGCGGCCCCGAAGGCATCCGGGCGGCATGTGCCGACCGCTGCTCCATCATCTGGCGCTGCGCGTCCATGGCCTGCTCGATGGCCTTGGCATGCTGCTCGGCCATGGCCTGATGCTGTGCGCTGATCGCCTGCATCTGCTGTTCAGCCAGCTCGTGGGTCATGGCGTATGCATCGGGTTGATCGCACCAGGCGCCGGCGGTGGATGTGGCGGCGGCGAGAGCAATGATCGAGACGGCTTGAGCAAGCTTGGGCATGGAACACACCTTGATGTTGAAACATGAGGGGGTAAGAAAAATCTGACGCCTGCGCCTCGGCGCCGTCGGCACTCAGGGGTTGCCGGGTGCGGCGGTCCAGCGCAAATCAAGCGTCTTCATCGGGTCCGGACTTGACTCGAAGGCATCGGGGTAGCGCCATCCATAGGCTTCATGGGCTCCGGGTACTCGCGCCATGATGCGGGTGTCAGCAGCAAGCTGATTCGTGTCGATACCCTGTGCCGGTATCTGTTCATTCTGTCGGCTGATCCGGGTACCCCGGAGGTCGCCATCTTCCCCTGCCTGTACCGTGACGATACTCAGTCCGAGGGCACAAAGGATTGCCGTAACAGTCGGCCTGAACATCATGCCCCCTTCGATCAATGCCTACTCGGTCCGTTCCTGATTAGCGATTCAGTATATAAGAGATTACTAAATTATCAATCGAAATCGTACCCGAGCAGGCGTCCGGCTCTGCCCGGCTCGACCGTTAAACTGATCAAGACTTGTTAAAACAACCGATTTAGTCCGTTGAGCGCGGCGACCCGGTAGGCCTCCGCCATCGTCGGATAGTTGAAGGTGGTCTCGGTGAAGTAGCGGATGCTGTTCGCCTCGCCGCGCTGGGACATGATCGCCTGACCGATGTGGACGATCTCGGCGGCCTGCTCGCCAAAGCAGTGAATACCCAGTATTTCCATGGTCTCGCGGTGAAAGAGC
>JBGSKP010000419.1:0-11541 GCA_041741175.1 Thiocapsa sp.
GTGCTGGATCGGCCGCGAGCGCGAGCAGCCGCGCGCTGGCATCCGGGGCATTGGTGTCCACCGCGTGCAGCGCCTCGCCGAAGTGGGACCCTCGATAGGCGGGGTCCGGATACCAGGTCTCAACCGCAGTCGCCGCCCAGGCGGCATCCTTGTCCTTATGACAGGCGTTGCAGGCATTGGGCGTTCCGAGCGTCCGGGACAGATCCGGCCGCGGCACGCGCGGGCTGTGATCGGCGCGCTCGTCCACAACCATGTAATAGCGCTGGGGCATGTGACAGGCCACGCAGGCGGCACCGGCCGAGCCGGCTTCGTGGTGATGATGCTCGGGTGAATCGTAACGGGCGGCCGTATGACAGCGGGCGCAAACGGCGTTGCCTTCGGCGCGCAGGTCGAGGCTATGGGGCTCGTGGCAGTCGCTGCACGCGACACCTTGATGATACATGCGGCTCTGGATGTACGAGCCATAGACGAAGACCTCATCCTTGATCTGGCCGTCCGGGAAGTAGAGCGCGGGATCCAGGAGGGCGAGGCGGAAACCCTGATACAGGGGTTCGCCCGGTCTCGGCGCATCCTGGATGCGTCCGCGCCTGGAATGACAGCGGGCGCAGGTCTCGGTCTGGACATGGGGACCGCCTTGGGGCGAGCGGGTCACGGATCGCTCCGGCTTGCCCGTTCCCGGATTGATCCGCCAGACACCGCCATCGCGATCCTTCAGGTCGACCAGCAGACCGCGGCCTGCGGCGTCGGTCGCTGCGGCCGTCTCGGGATTCTCTTCGGCGGGCTGCGCCCTAGCCCATTCGACGTGGCGGGCACCGGGTCCGTGGCAGGCCTCGCAGGCGACATTGATCTCCGCATAGCGGGTGTCGTAGACCTGCTGCTCGGCGTCGTAGCGCTTTTGCAGGTCGGTGGAGTGGCAGTCCGCGCATTGATGGTTCCAGGTCTGATCCGCAGCCGTCCAATGCAGCGGGTTGCTGTGGTCCATCGGCGCGTTCGGGTCAGCGTCGGGATAGAGATGGAACCAGCGCTGCCCCCCCTCCTCCGGGGAGCGCGTGTCCCAAGCCAGCCCGAGTGCCTGGAGCCGGCCGCCCGGAAACTCGATCAGATATTGCTGCAGCGGAGACCAGCCGAAGGTGTAGCGGATCGGATAGTCCCGCAGCGCCCCGTCGGGGCCGTCGGTCTGGACGAAGTAGCCGCCGTCTCGACGGAAGAACCGGGATGTGACGCCGTGGGCCTCGATCTGCGCGTCGTCGAAGTTGCCGAGCACGGTGTCCGGCGTCGCCACCGTCATCGCCAGGTCATGATCGGACCCCTTCCAAAGCTCCAACTCGGCCTGGTGGCACTCGGCGCAGACCGTGACCCCGACATAGCCCCGTTGGGCACGCTCCGGATCCAGGTGCGGATCCAGAGACGAAGCAGGCGCCGTCGACCCGACTGCAGTCGTCTCGACGGGCACATCCGCGGCCTGAGCCAGGGGGATCAGAAAGAGAACGAGGCAGAGGGCGCGCAGGTGCATAGAGGGCAGCGTCTCGGGAAACACACAAGGATTGCCGATGGTATACCGACTGCGCTCGAATGTTCGCTGGCCAACGCGCAAATAACCCGCAAAACGGCGCCGCTACTGTCCACGACACATCCGCAGCCCGCTCCGTCATCCCGCGTTGACGCCGCGAACGCAAACGCGTTCTCCTCTGCACGCGCGTCGCACCACCTGCGTCGCCTCCAATTGACCGATCCGCAGCGGCACGGCCTCATACAGCATCGCGCAGCGCCGATCATGGGCCCGGATCTCCGCATCCGCGGCCTGATCAAAGTGATCCGATCGACTGCTGTGATATGTTTCAGATCCGGCTTCAGCTAGACTGCAATCAATTGCCGGAGCGCATCTGTTCCGGCTTTCTCACAGCGGGCCGACTGGAACAGCGCATGGATCATGCCCGTTTCCTCCGGAGAACAAAACATGAATCCAAGCGTTCGTCTTCTTACTGGGCAACCAGTCGCCGTCTTATCGTCAATCCTATTGACTTCAGCGGCCTGGTGTTCCGGGCCTGCGTTTGCCGAACCGCAACAGATCGGCGTTAAAGGCGGTGTCTCCATCTATTCTGTACCGGCTCGGGAGCAGCAATCCACGCGCGTCAACGACATTGCGCTCGCCACGCCGATGCCGCTGCCGATGGTCACGCTGCACCCGATCGCCCCGATGCTCCTCGAACCGACAACGCAAGGGCTTGCGGCCTGTGATCTCTCGGGCACGCCCGGCTTCGTCGAGGGCAAGAGCGGCACCGGGGCGGTTTCGAACGCCCTGGCCCCATTGGAGATGCTATCGGTCTGGGATGGCGCACTTGACAGCGCGCTCGACGGGGAAATCAATCCGGAAGCCTTCGGGACCTCCCGGCAACCCTTCACAACTGCACGCGTGGACACAGCCGGCAACAACGTCTCTCGGACCTACCCCTTCAGCGCGGCAGGGAAACTGTATTTTCGCGATCGCGGTCAAGGCTATGTCTGCTCCGCCTCACTCATCAAGCGCGGGGTCATCGTCACGGCGGCCCATTGCGTCGCAGCGTTCGGAGAGAATCGTTACTACACGAACTTTCAGTTCGTGCCCGCGAAGTACAATAACCGCGCACCGTTCGGGGTTTGGAACGGTGCAGCTGCCTTCGTCCTGAGCTCCGTTCTTAAGGGCACTGACGGCTGCGGCCCCGGATACGAAGGCGTTGTCTGTCAGAACGATGTGGCCGTTATCCGACTTGCACCGAAATCGGGCAAATTCCCGGGGACGAAAACCGGCTGGCTGGGCTACGCCTGGAACGGGTACGGCTTGACGCCGGACCATCTCACACTGATCAATCAACTAGGTTACCCAGTGTCGCACGACTCGGGTTACATCATGCAACGCACTGATTCACAAGGATCTATTTCTGGAAGAGACTTTGCGTGTAATACGGTCTGGGGCTCCGGCCAATCCGGCGGTTCCAGTGGCGGGCCGCAAGTGATGAATCTGGGTATCCGTGGCCGCGTGAGCCTGGGATTGGGACAAGCGAGCACCCCGAACCTTGTCATCGGCACCACGAGTTGGGGCTACAGCGGCGGGCAAGTGCTCCTGCAAGGCGCCAGCCCATTCCTGTCCACGAATATCGTGCCGCTTGTCGATCAGGCGTGTAGCGGTGCTAACAACGCGGCATGTCGTTAGCCGTTCCCGACCGCAGGGCTGACCATCGTATCTCTGGCCAGAACCACGCAGGCGGTCCGCGTGACGGCCGACGCGTGATCGGTGGGGCTGAGTCGATGCCCTCACCGATGACGATGGCCCATCGTCGCTCCTCAGCGACGTGTATGGCCAGGTGTACGGACATCAATGCGCACCAAGACAGAGCAACGCAGCGACCACCAAGACGCCGCGAGCCCTGTCGGCCATGAGAGACCGTCCATCGCGCGGCCCTTCCGCCCGCTGATGAGCCTCCTGACGACAGAGCAAGCCAAAAGTCTCTGAATCCAGCCGTCCCCGAACCCATGGATGCCCCCCGAAGCACCGATACGCGAGACAGAGAGGCGATTTTGTGGGATGGTTCACCCCTGCCGCGGATCCGTTAACCAATCTTCGGAACGATTATTGCGCTCTGCCCATCGCAGATGAGTTCCCCTGACTTCAGACGCCGCGACCATGCCCTGTCATCCGTGGTGCGTCCCGACCAGCGGGTCCCGATAAGCGTCTCGGCACGAACCGCATCCTCGAAACCGACACTTCAGCCAGGAAAACGCCCCCGATGTCGATTCTCGTCGCCATTAATCACAAGACCGAATATCGCTTCGACCGCTCGGTCAACCTGTCGCCGCATGTGGTCCGACTGCGCCCGGCGCCGCACTCCCGCACACCGATCCGCTCCTACTCGCTGAAAGTCGAGCCCGCCGAGCATTTCATTAACTGGCAGCAGGACGCCTTCGGCAACTATCTGGCGCGACTGGTTTTTCCGGAAAAGACCAAGACCCTGACGGTCGAGGTCGACGTGATCGCCGAGATGATTACGATCAACCCGTTCGACTTCTTTCTTGAAGACTACGCCTTTTATTACCCCTTCGAGTACGAACCGGATTTGCGCAAAGAGCTGGCGCCCTACCTGGAAGTCACGGAGAACGGGCCGTTGCTGAAGGAGTGGCTCGCGGAGGTGGATCGCACCAAGCGCGAGACGGTCTACTTCCTCGTCGATCTGAACCAGCGGCTCCAGCAGGACATCAACTATGTGATCCGCATGGAGGTCGGGGTCCAGACCTGCGAGGAGACCCTGAGCCGGCGTCTGGGCTCTTGCCGCGATTCCGCCTGGCTGTTGGTGCAGATCCTGCGCCACCTGGGCCTGGCCGCGCGTTTCGTCTCCGGCTATCTGGTGCAGTTGACGGCGGATGTGAAATCGCTCGACGGACCCTCCGGTCCGGAGGCCGACTTCACCGACCTGCACGCCTGGGCCGAGGTCTATGTGCCGGGCGCCGGCTGGATCGGGCTCGATCCCACCTCGGGGCTCTTCGCCGGCGAGGGTCACATCCCGCTCGCCTGTTCCCCGGCACCGCGCAGCGCCGCACCCATCACGGGCGCGACGGACAAGTGCGAGGTCGAACTCTATTTCCACAACGAGATCACGCGCATCCACGAGGATCCGCGGGTCACCAGACCCTACACGGACGAGCAGTGGGCGGCGATCGAGGGGCTCGGCCATCAGGTCGACGCCGAGCTCAAGGCCAACGACGTGCGCCTGACCATGGGCGGAGAGCCAACCTTCGTCTCGATCGACGACATGGACGGCGCGGAGTGGAACATCGCCGCGCTGGGTCCGACCAAGAAGATCCTGGCCGAGGACCTCCTGGTGCGCCTGAAACGCCGCTTTGCCCCCGGCGGCCTGGTGCATATCGGCCAGGGCAAGTGGTACCCCGGCGAGCAACTGCCGCGCTGGGCGCTCACCTGCTTCTGGCGCAAAGACGGCCAACCCGTCTGGCGCGATCCGGCACTGTTCGGCCTGGAGAACACCCAATACGGACATGGACCCGCCGAGGCCGAGACCTTCGTGCGCACCCTCGCCCGCCATCTGGGCGTGGACCCGACCTTTGCCTCGGAGGCGTACGAAGACGTCTTCTATTATCTGTGGAAGGAGTCACGCCTGCCGGCCAACGTCGATCCGCTCGACAACAAGCTCAAAGACCCGAACGAACGCAAACGCCTGACCCGGTTGTTTCAACAGGGTCTAAACCGCGTCGCGGGCTATGTGCTGCCGCTGCGCTGGTGGGGCTTCGGAGCCGAAGGGCGCTGGAAAAGCGGCCGCTGGACCTTCCGCGACGGCAACCTCTTCCTGATCCCGGGCGACTCCCCGATGGGCTTCCGTCTGCCCTTGGATGCACTGCCCTACATCCCCGAGGCGGACTTGGACACCGTCCCCGAGCGCAACCCCTTTGAGCCGGTCGCCCCGCTGCGCTCGCCCTTCGATGAGGTCGCGCGGCGTTATTCACGGCCCGTCGAGCCGGCACAGGCGCCGCAAACCATCCGCGAGCAGGGCCACCGGCCGCAGGATCTGGCTGCCCGCTATGGACGGGTCACGCCCTTTGACGACTCGCATCAGTCGCTGCACCCGCAGGTGGCCTTGCCGGACGACCTGCACCCGGATATGGTCCGCACGGCGCTCTGTATCGAGCCGCGCGAGGGCCGGCTCTACTGCTTCATGCCGCCGCTCACCCATCTGGAGCACTGGCTGGACCTGGTGCTCTGTCTGGAGGACACGGCGGCCGAACTCAAAATGCCCATCATCATCGAGGGCTACGAGCCGCCGCGCGATCACCGTCTCCAGAAGCTCGCCGTCACACCGGATCCCGGCGTGATCGAGGTCAATATCCACCCGGCCGAAAATTGGGACGACCTGGTGCGCGACACCAACATCCTCTATGAGGAAGCGCGGCTGGCGCGGCTCGGAACCGAGAAGTTCATGCTCGACGGCCGCCACACCGGCACCGGCGGCGGCAACCACGTTACACTCGGCGGCACAACGCCGGCGGACAGCCCGCTTCTGCGCAAGCCCGATCTGGTGCAGAGCCTGATCGGCTACTGGCAGCATCACCCGAGCCTGTCGTATCTCTTCTCGGGGATGTTCATCGGGCCGACCAGTCAGGCCCCGCGGGTGGACGAGGCACGCGACGACCGGCTCTATGAGCTGGATATCGCCTTCCAGCAGATGCCGCCCGGCGAGGTGCCGCAGCCCTGGGTGGTCGACCGGGTGCTGCGCAACCTGCTCACGGATGTCACGGGCAACACCCACCGCACCGAGTTCTGTATCGACAAGCTCTACTCGCCGGACAGCGCCTCCGGGCGCCAAGGTCTGGTGGAGTTCCGCGCCTTCGAGATGCCGCCGCACGCCCGGATGAGCCTGGCCCAGCTGCTCCTGCTGCGCACCCTGGTCGCACGCTTCTGGAAGGAGCCCTACCGTCGCAAGCCCGCGCGTTGGGGCACCGAGCTGCATGACCGTTTCCTGCTGCCCCATTTTGTGCGGCAGGACTTCAACGACGTCATCTGCGACCTGCAGCGCGCCGGCTATCCCTTCGACCCGGCCTGGTTCGACCCCTTCTTCGAGTTCCGCTTCCCGCACTACGGGGATCTGGTCACCGAGAACGGGATCAACATGGAGCTGCGTGCGGCCATTGAACCCTGGCATGTGCTGGGCGAGGAAGTCACCGCGCAGGGCACCTCGCGCTTCGTCGACAGCTCGGTGGAACGCATGCAGGTGAAGGTCAACGGCATGCTGGGCGACCGCTATGTTCTGGCGTGCAACGGTCGGCGCGTGCCGCTGCGCCCGACCGGGCGCAAGGCGGAATTCGTGGCAGGGATTCGCTTCAAGGCATGGAGTCCGCCGTCCGGTCTGCACCCGACCATCCCCGCGCACAGTCCGCTCCTGTTCGAGATCGTCGATCTCTGGAACCGAGCCAGTCTGGGGGGCTGCACCTACTACGTTGCCCATCCCGGCGGACGCAGTGAGAGCAACTTCCCGGTCAACAGCTACGAGGCGGAGAGTCGGCGTATCGCGCGCTTCCGGCTGATGGGACACACCCCGGGGCCGATCGACCCACCGCCGGATGAACCGGCCGGGGAGCATCCCTACACGCTGGATCTGCGCTACAAGCCCGGCTGCTGACCGGCTAGACCACGTCCGAGGCGGACCACGAAGCGCGGCTGAGGATATCAGCCGGGCGGACACCACAAGGTCCGACTTGGACGCGGTTTAGGACTTCAGCTCTTTCCCAAACGCCGACTGAAGTTGGCGATCCCAGGGGAAATTCGGGCGTGGTCATTGATCACATTTCGTCTACACTTGCGCAACGAATATGGCCTGTCGGCTACCTGGCGCATGCGCACCGACCCCCTCTTGTACCGCTTGTTCCAGGCTTACCCTCGACCGCGTTCGTCCCTCCGGCCATGGGGACCGACTGTCACAAGCGCTCGCCAAAAACCCGAGCCGATCTTGTGCTGGATCTGGAACACGGCCTCGTTGGTGCTGGCGTCTGTCGAGGTGAGGTTGATTTAAGTCGGGGAGGCGGCGACTGCTCTGAGTGAAGATGGCACTCTGGGTACAGCCGCCGGGGCGATGCCACCGGCTTGGGCGACGATCAACAGATCGGCAACGGGCGCTGGCATCGAGGCCGACTGGCCCCAGGATGAAGCGGCTCGGGTGCAGCGTAGCTGTTGGCCAAGAGAGAACAGAGTGCAGCAAAGCTGACACCGGACGCGCTGAGTCTGGCCGGTCGGCGCGACTGTCGGGGATTGCGAGGAACCATCGTCTTGGTTGGCTGCTCGTGTCGGGCTTCAGCCCGACCCATTACAGCATTTAGTCTGGCGGGTGTGCGATTGTCCGAGGATCGCGCGAGACGCTCCTTACCAACTGTTGAAGTCGTCGGCGTTCCCCTCACGACAAACGGCAGGTACGAAAGGACGCCGTGCGACCTTATCGTTGACAACACAGCGAAAACGCACGCCGCCGTCGGTACCCTTTGCCTGAAGGCACAGACCGATGTCGACATTGCCGGTGACCTTTGAGTTGATGGTGCGCAGGACCAGGATGCCGCAGTTTCCAGCAGGACATTGGCCGCCCTTGACCTGCCATTCCAGGTGGCTCCAGAGATCGCTCCCGAATCCGAAGACATCCTTGAATGATGCTCGCTCTGTTGTGGTCCCGCCGAATTTCGGATCCTCGGAATCGATCCCACCCCAGCCCAAGTCCTCTAACGAGGCCGGCAGCGCGCCTGTCGACGCATAGTGCGCCGCAATCACAGGTTTGGCGCCGGAGAGCAGCCCCAAACCCTCGCTCACGCGCGCTCGCACAACATAATTCTGATACGCCGGCACGGCGATCGCGGCCAGAATGCCGATGATGGCCACAACAATCATCAGTTCCACGAGCGAGAATCCACCCGTGCGCTCAGCGCTAAGAGGGTCAAGAGGAAACTGACGCATCGACTCACGCCGACGTGTATCAACCACGACATCCTCGATCGACAGAGAGCCGACGAACTGTAACTGGGGAAATCGGCGCAAGGGCACCTGACATCTCGAAGGCATCACGACGCTCCATCATTTCAACCGACAGGATTTAGTTTTTGGATTGCCATACATCCGCATGCAACCTTGGAGCCACGGGCAAACCCTACCAATACCTCGAATGACTCGCATCGCAATGAGCCCGGAGCGCCGTAAACAGCCAATTTTGGTCACTAAACCGCGTCCAGAGTGAGAATCGATGTTTCAGTGATCATTCCCGCCGTGCCACGCATGGACCCTGGCGCTGGACGCGGTTTAACGTTTTATATTTTTTAATTGTTTAAACCGCGTCAGCTCCGGTCGACCAGGCGGCAACGAGGCGACCGGGTTCGCCGGTATGCGAGGCAAATCAAACTTGATGCCTGCACCCCAACCAGCGCAGATGGGTGATGCCGCCCCAACAGGGTTATCGCATGTTAACCTTTCGCGATCACTGTCACCCCGATCAGTCGCCCTTGGCGATGGCGATCGGGTCTGTATTTCTTGGAGACCAAGCATCATGCCCAGCGCCCCGCGCCGTTCGCTCGACACCTTCCCAAACCCTCAGATGGAGCGTGATTACTGCATCCGCATCCGCATCCCGGAGTTCACCTGCCTCTGCCCCAAGACCGGTCAGCCTGATTTTGCCGAGCTCACACTGGAGTATGTCCCGGAGGCACGCTGCGTGGAGCTCAAGGCACTAAAAGTGTATATCTGGTCCTACCGCGACCAGGGCGCTTTTCACGAAGCGGTGACCAACCAGATCCTCGGCGATCTGGTCGAGGCGACCGAGCCGCGCTTCATGCGCCTGACCGCGGTCTTTAATGTGCGAGGCGGCATCTATACGACGGTGGTTGTGGAGCATCGCGCCGCCGGCTGGGAGCCCGCTTCGCCCGTTCAACTTCCATGAGCGGCCGACAATGTCCTGGACGCGATGCGCTGCTTGCGTTCGGGCGCGTCTGTGGATGCGTCCAGGATGACCAGTGCAGAAGCGGGTTAGGGTGATCCAGCCCGCGACGCCGCCCACCACCGATGGCTCGATCAGACACCCCATGTGGATCGGCGTGGATCTGGGAACCTCCGGCTGTCGTGCGGTCGCGATCGATGCGACGGGGCAGGAGTTGGCCGCCGCGCGCGTTCCCCTGGCCGAGCCCCTGACCCCGGCAGCAGGCCATTGCGAGCAGAATCCGGAGCTGTGGTGGACGGCGATGTTGGCCTGTCTGCAACAGCTGCGTGCCGACTCTGGTGACCGGGATCCTGTGGCGATCTGCGTCGATGCCACCTCCGCGACCCTGTTGCTCAGTGCGCCGGATGGGACCCCCTGTGGACCGGCGCTGCTGTACAACGACCGACGCGCGGTCGCTGAATCGGCGCTGATCGATCGGGTCGCGCCGCCCGAGAGTCCCGCCCGCGGGCCAAGCGCAAGCCTGGCCAAACTCCTGCATCTCTCAGGTCGCATCGGGCGCCAAGAATCCGTGATGGCATTGCACCAGGCGGATTGGATTCTCGGCCGGCTGACCGGAGCCTACGGCGTCAGCGACTGGAACAACAGCTTGAAATTGGGCTACGACGTCGAGCGTCTGTGCTGGCCTGACTGGGTCGTAAGCCTGGTCCCGCCGACTGTTCGCTTGCCCGCAGTCCGTGGGCCGGGGGAGATGGTCGCGACCCTGTCGGACGCGATTGCGAACGCACTGCGCTGGCCCGCCAGTGTCCGAGTCCTGGCCGGAACGACCGATAGCACAGCCGCCGTGATCGCCACCGGCGCACAGGCGCCAGGCGATGCCGTCACCTGTCTGGGCAGCACACTGGTTCTGAAGGTGGTCTCGGAGCGCCCGGTCACGGCCGTGGCCTATGGTATCTATAGCCATCGATTCGGCGATACCTGGCTGGTCGGCGGTGCATCCAACAGTGGCGGCGCCGTCTTGCGTCGGTATTTCAGGGACGAGGAGATCGCCTCACTCAGCCTCGGGATCGACCCCGAACGTGACTCGGGCCTGCACTACTATCCGCTGCCCGCTCAGGGTGAGCGATTTCCGCGGAATGATCCGAGCCTTAAACCAGAACTGTCGCCTCGGCCGCCGGATCCGCAGCGGTTTCTACACGGGCTTCTGGAAGGCATCGCCCGCATTGAA
The DNA here is from genome assembly GCA_041741175.1 of Thiocapsa sp. Lineage (GTDB taxonomy): Bacteria > Pseudomonadota > Gammaproteobacteria > Chromatiales > Chromatiaceae > Thiocapsa. The sequence goes on from JBGSKP010000419.1 coordinate 10,672, forward strand.
GCGGAGGGTTACGCGCGCCTCGCCGAGCTTGGGGCACCTCGGCCAGGGCGCATCCTCAGCATCGGCGGCGGCGCTGCGAATCCCACCTGGACCCGGCTGCGCGAGCGCATCCTGGGAATCGAGGTCATCCCTGCCCTGCATCAGGACGCCGCGTATGGCGCGGCACTGCTCGCGCTGAGGCACTGCCATCAATCCTGTCGGGTTGAGTCGACATAACGGTCGCGGGCGGCCTTGCCGCGCGCGAAGATCTCGAGCAGACGCTCGCCGTCGGCGCGACGGATACTCTCGGCAAGATCGGTCATCTCGATACTGAAACGCGCGAGCATGGCACTGAGCGCCTCGCGGTTAGCGAGACAGATGTCGCGCCACATGACCGGGTTGCTGGAGGCGATACGGGTGAAATCCCGAAATCCACCGGCGGCATAGCGAAAGATCTCATCGTTCTCACGCATGCGGGCGAGCGCGTCAACCAGCCCGAAAGCGAGCATGTGGGGCAGATGGCTGGTGGCGGCGAGGATCTCGTCATGATGGGCTGCGGACATACTGGTGACCTCGGCGCCGCAGGTCTCCCACATGGAGGTGACCCGCTGAACGGCGTCGGCATCCGTCTCGGGTAGCGGGGTGAGAATGACGCGACGCTGGCGATAGAGCTCGGCAACGGATGCCTCCACCCCGCTGTGCTCGGTCCCGGCGATGGGATGACCGGGAACCAGGCGCGGCGGGACGCCGCCGAAGGCGCCGATCGCGTCCGCGACCACACTGCCTTTCACACTGCCCCCGTCGGTCACGACTGCAGCCGGGTCAAGCCGGTCGCGGATCGCCTCGAAGACGGCACGCATTGCGCCGAGCGGGACGGCGATAAACACCATG
>JBGSKP010000420.1:0-9562 GCA_041741175.1 Thiocapsa sp.
GTGATCCGAGACGCCGTCACGCAGTTCATCGCGCAGCGCGAGCGAGAGCGCTTCATGGCCGAGTACGTGGCGGAGGCGAAAGCCGGATACAGCGATCCGGCCCTGCGCGGCGAGGCGCTTGAGATTGCCGAAGAAGCCCTGCCGCTGGACAACGAGGCCCTCGACCGTGCTGAGGGGCGGAAACCGGATGAGGCGGCGGATCCGGATTCCGGCGAGACTTGGTGGAGATGATGCGTCGTGGCGAGGTCTGGGTCGCGAACCTGAACCCGCCACGCGGGCGTGAGATCGGGAACATCAGGCCCGTCCTCGTCATGCAAAGCGACGCGTTGAATGCCGCGACAACCCCGATGGTCGTGTGTTTGCCGTTGACCAGCCAGGTTTACCCCGGCTTTCGGCGTTGGCGCGTCACCCTTCCGGCACGCGATCGGCTCCTGAAACCCTGCCAAGTCATCACCGACCAGCCACGCACGATCGATCGCGAGCGCTTCGGCGACGGGCCACTGACCACGCTGACCGATGAGGAGATGGCCGAGGTGGAGCGCGGGTTGCGGGCTGTCTTGGGGATGTGGTGAGGGGTGAGTCATTCGGGTTCGGACTCTGGGTATGGGGCGTTCGCAAGCTGCATAAGCCGCCTGCGCCGGGCGTGGTTTCTGGTTGCGTTCGACAGCAAGAGGGTCTTGCTCTGGTTGTGATTCGAAGCTCAGACAACACGGCTTTGTGTGAAATTTGTCTTCACTAGCGGTGGGGTGCCAACGTTAATTCGTTTCGACTCATGGATTTGAGCTATGCCTCTGAGTTGCAAGTATGATTGGTTGAGCGGCCGTCTTTGCAGCTCTGGATCAGAGAGGATGGATCGAGCGACATCGATTGATATCCCAGTGGCCCATATCGGCCATGAAAAAACCCGCGAAGACCGAATGAATCCAGTCGTAGAGAGCTTCCTCTTTTCGATAAAACTAGGCAACAAAGAAAGTCCATAATATGCGAATAAATTAGCCGCCCAGTTTGTCCTAGTCTCATTGCCTGTTGCTGTTGGGTCGCTCCACATCAGTGCATACCTTCGGTCGTCCTGAGGATCCCAGCGCATAGAGAAACGTAGGTCTTCATAAGTCCACTCATCAAATAGCGCGCTCTTGATTTTATCCACAGTCACAACCTGCAGTAATTTCTGAATTGTCTCCAAGAAGAACTGCTGGCCCGAACCGGATACGAAGCAAAATTCTGTTGGTTGGATTGTGTCTTTGTCGATCGTTTCCGCACCGAAGGCAGCGACGAGGTCTGCGACTAATCTGTTGGTGGCGGAGGAAGTCATAGCGATTCTATTCGCAAACTCCTTGAATTCCGCGTTTGTCACTGACAGGGTCTTACCTAGTGAGAGTTCCGCGGAATAAGCGACCTTTGAAAGCGCGTATAACCAAATGGCTCGGAGTCGTATTTCGGATAATTCCATATCCGCGGTTGAGGTCTCAACGAATCTCTGAATATCAGGTCCTTTTAATCCAAGTCCCCGAGCTTGAGTGAGAAGTTCTTTACGGACTTTCGCAAGTTTCTTCTTTGCCACTCTGTACTCTTCTTCAAGGCGTTTGATCTCGTTAAGACCCTCGGTCGGAGGCGGGTGTGCAGGTGCTCCGATAGCACAGGCCAGTAATCCGGAAATATACCAGTGATCGTTCCAAATCGTATCCTCATCATGCCAGCTGAAAACGGGTCGGTAAGCGCCGGCAAAATTGCTCCAGGCCATGTGAACCGGCTCATAAGTATTGTTTGATAGAATTCGGAATACACCTAGGCTTGACAGGAATGCAAGAGGATTGCTTCCATTTATCCCGGTAAGAATGATCTTGGGCACAGGTTCTCTCCTAGTTCCGTCCTTCCCATTCGCTCCGACGATGGTCCGAGAGCATCATCATCGATTCCAATTCCGCTAAACCCCACCAGCCGTACCGACGCACCAAGCGCCAGAAGCGGTCCGCAACGCCGCTGTCGATTCGCTCAAGCCCGGTCGCGCTGCTGGCAGTCAGGGTTTGCCCGGCATGCTCGATGGTCACCTTACAGGGCTCCGTATCCTCGACTACAGGTGCAAAGGGCCGGCAATGGCCGTGGTGGCTTGCGATCAGATGCAGGACCAGATCAGGGTCATGGGCGTCTGCTAAAAGCGCCGGTGCGCTTGCCGCAAGCCGAACCGATAGCAGCTCATGCCGCCCATTACGTGGATAGCCTGACGTTTTCAATGCTTGGTCAAGGGCTCGCCGGCCCTGCGGCAGGTTCGCTGATTTCGCCAACAGCTCGCCTCTCATCCAAGGGTTGCCGCCCTGCAACAAGGCTTGAAAGCGTGGGTCGGCCTTTCCGAGATCATGGAGCCATGCGGCGAGTTGGATGTCCTGCGCCAAAAGTCTTGGCAAGTGCCCGGTGAAGCGCTTTGCGAAATCACGCACCCCGTTGAGGTGGGTGGACAACGGGACCGGACGGGAAACGCTGCCGGAGGCGGTTGAATCATCTTCGTGACTGAAGCTGGAGCGGGTCTCGGACGAAATCGGGAAACGTCGCGAGCCCTTTAGAATCAGGCCGTCGGATCCGTAGCGGGTGACGCAGCGACTCAACCTTGGATCGCGAACGAGAGCGTCGCCGAGCTCGGCCAGCCACTGTGGCGCACCGGCGTCTTGCGACAGCATCTGCAACGCATCTTTGAGCGCATCGATAAAGGCGTCCGGATCCTCATCAAGGCGGTGACCGGATTCCTTCAATAGGGCGAGCACGGCCGCCTTCGGCGTCGGGTCTATTTCTGCCCACGTGTCCGGCCACTCCGCGAGTATGCCGGGGTGTAAGCGTAGTATCGCAGTGGCGCGGGCTTTCCTGTTTGCACGGTCACCGAGATCCGCCGGGGCGCCGTTCGGCACATGACCAAAGCTCTCCCAACCTTTTAGTACAGCGGGGACGACGATGACGTCCCCAGGGCGGATGGCGGTCTGGTCTGTGACTAAGGTTGAGTCTTCTAGCCCGCACCAGCGCAGTACAACTCGGTCGTGTCGCCGTTCAGTCGGTTCCGGCTCCGGCTCGGGTGCGGCGCCTTCGACGTCGCCCCGATCCGCATCGTTGGACTCGCCTGCAAGCCAGCGCCGGAAAGCGGCGAACGGTACCGGCATCAACTCGCCGGGCGAAGGCGGGCAGGCTGCGACGGCCTCGATCCAATCCGCTTCAAGGGCATCCGGTTGCGCCAGGTCGAGCTGCAAGTCCGCGCGCCAACAGACCTGGACATCCGCCGGTCCCGCTTGCGGTCCATGCAGAAAAAGCGAGATCTCAGGGCTCGGACAAGGCACGGGCGCGGTTTGCACCAAGGCGTCCAAGTGCGCGGGGAGCATGACCGGGGCGTGCAGGCCATGCGTTGCCAGGGACGCGAGATCGCTCTGATCGAATCTCTCGAAGGCGCTGATGCCGAAGTCCACGAGCCCCCTGTCGTCGCGTTGGGCCTGTAGCCAGATCCAAGTCGCCGAAAGAGCGTTGCCGTAGACCGGATCCGCGTCGGAATCGGCTTCCTGTTGGTCCGCGCGGACGCAGATGACCCCGTGTGTATCGACGAGGCGACCCATTCGGTTCAGGCGTCCGAAACGTTGCCTAAGCGCGGATAGGTCCGCGCATTCGCTGACCATCAAGTCAAAATCGAGGTTTGCTCCGACCTCCAGGGTTTGTGTCGAGACGACGAACCAGGGTCGATCGAGCCTGCGTCGCTCTGAGTTGTCGGCACTCAACTCGGCGAGCGGGCCGGCGAGGGTGTCGTCTCGGTCGATGGGGCGCATTCGCCCCGTGAGGAGGATTGCACGGTCCCCGTGCTGTTGTGCCAGGAGGGCGTGGGCTCGCCGCGCGGTATCGACACGATTGCAAAAGATCGAGACCGCGGGTGCGCCGGTATCGGAGAACAGATCGTCGGCGGGCGTTGAGGCGTCCCACGCCTCGACCAGTCGATTCGCATCCGCGACGAGTTGCTGCGCGAGGGCTTGATTGACCTTTGCCGCATCGCGGCCGTGGGCCTTTGCGGCGACTTCCAGTCTGCAGGGTTTCGATGCTTCAATTCGCCGCTTCAGCTCTGGGTGGCTGCGGTTCGCCCGCTCGGTTGCCGCATCCGGGAACCGCACAACGCCTTCGGGCGGGGTTGCCGTCATGACAACGAGCCGGAACGGCGAGGGTAGGGCCGACTCCGACCATTGACGGTAGCGAGCCACAGACTGCAACGTCTGCATGAAAGGTTGGGCACAATGCGCCTCGTCGAGCAGGATGAGGCTATCGTTACCCACCAGCCCGGCTTGCAGATGCCAAGCCTTGAAGGAGCGTCCGTAGGCACGGAACAGGAGCCGGGAGCCAACCTGATCGACGGTACTGCAGACGATCGTCGGCTGGATAGGCGAGCGAGCCCATGCGTCGTCGCGGTAGATGCCGCCGCGCAGTTGGAAGCAAGCGAGCGGTGGCTCGTCATCGCGACCGGCGAGCCGGCGGAGACGGTCGGCGACTCGCTTCAGGATCCCGTCTTGAGCCAGCTTGAGCTTGGAGGCCAGACAACTCGCGCGATGAAATGCCTCGTCCACGATCACCCGCCGGTCAACCACGAAGAAGATGCGCCGCGGGGCGCTGAGCGTCAGCCCTTCGTCTTGCCGTTCGGCCTGCGCTGCCAGTGCGAACAACGCGATATCCAGACAGGCCGTCTTGCCGGATGCGGTCGGGAGCGTGATCGCTTCCGGCCAAGCGTCAACGGATTCCGTCATGACCTGCTCGGCGAGCTTGTTCTGCCAAGGGAAGGGGCTCTTGCCCCAGAGTCCCTTGAAGAACGCGGGGAAATCGGCGGAAGTCAGTGATGGATCAGACATGATCGCCACCCTGCGGTAGTGGCCTGAACAGGCCATAACCTCGGAAACGGCCGGCCCCGACGAGCACGGGTCCGACGACCTTCTCTCCGAATATCAATGTTGCATGGCTATGATGTCGACGACCGCCGTCGGATTTCCTTGTGAGATACGGAAAGTCACTGCAGCGGGGCACCCCCGATAGACGCGATACGGATTCGAGCAGGACCTCTGTCGGGCGCGGCAGTCCGCTTCGCTCGCAAGCCGTCTTGATCGACTCGGCCATACGCTCCCATTTGTCCGACCCATCGAAGTGACGGTCCAGCGCGACCGGCGTGACACTCGACCAGAATCGAGAAGGTCCAATCCAGACGTCGTTTCGAAGGTTGAACTGCAGGGGCGGAGAACGGGTTTCGAGCGTTGCGACGCAGTCGAACCACTCGCCGTCGAATAGGTGAATGGGGCGGGGTTGTCCGTTCTCGTCGTGAAACATGCCGCCAAGGCAACTCGCGACCAACGATGGGTCGAGGCCGACCGGGAGCGCCATCGCGACACCCATGAGGCGCCCGTCCGCGTGCGCATCTCCGACGAAAGGTAGAGGGATAAAGGCTGCGTGGGGTTGCGCGGTCGCTTTGCCGTCCGGCCCGTGCCCGGAGAGCCACTCCGGCGGCGGCTGCTCGGCGCAGCCGGCCATGCATGCATTGCGTATCGCGGCCGTGATCTTCAGCGTGGAGCGAAGCCCGAGACGATGGCGTGACAGTGCCAGTATGACGAGGGTTCGGTCGAAGACACGACCCAAGACGGCCGTTTCCGGGACCGGTGTCGGCTCGAAGTAGCCCTGCCAGACCCCTGGCTCGGGTCTGAACAGCTTCGGGTCGAGTGCAGTGACGGGCGACCCGTCCGGGAACGCGTTGCGCATGGCTGCCTCCAGTTCTGCATGCTCCGCCTTGAGCGCCTTTTTGGCTGGCCCTGCGGTTGATTTCAGTTGCGCCTTGACTGACTCGATCGTGCCGGCCATGTCCGCCCAGCGGATGGCCTGGTCACGACCGCATCGGGCCGACAGATACGCGAGCCGATCCTTGCACGGAACACGCAAACGCAGTCCGGACAGCGCCGAGCCAGGGAACCAGCGTGGCGGCGGCGGGGCGTCTTCGATCCACGCGTGAACCAACGATGCGGAGTGACCGACGTGGGTCGTTTTGCTGCAAAGCGCCTTTAATGCCTCGCGGTGCGTCCGGGACGGCTCAGCGTCGGGCCAGATCAGATGGACGATGGGATGGTGCGGTATCGCGACCGGGAACGCCCGTGGCTGGCGCCCCCGAAACTCGGGCAACTGGCTCAGTCCAGCCTGCTTAAGGGCATCGAACGCTGGCGTATCGGCGTGCGACAGCTCCTCGATCCGTTTCCTGCCCGCGATTCCGGCATCGTTGACCGGGACGTAATGCGTCACGACCCGTCTGGGCTCTGCATCGGACGCCGCGATCGCAGGGGGCGGCAAGGACTCCAGCCATTCCAACGCAGCACGCTCATCCGCCTTGTCTCCATCGTCGGTCTCGAAGTAAGCCGCCGCGAGTGCCATGAAGATCCGGTCCGGATGAGGTGGCCACTCGGCTTGCGCCTTTTTGGCCCCGTCCGCCGCCGCCATCGCCCAGCCGTTCAGGTAATGCAGGGCGAGGGCCAGCATCAGTCCTCTCCGGTCGTTTGGGCAGCCAGGCGCTGACTACGGCGGACCAACTCGACCAGATCCTCAGACGGCGTCAGATCGATGACGCTTTCCCATGGCAGGCCAGTGTCCTTCGCGGCAGTGATGGCTTCTTTGAGGAGCGCGCGCGCTTGTGTTCCGGTCAGGCTGAACGCGATCGGTTCGGCGCCGGGTTGGTCCAGGAGTTCCCAGATAAAAGGCCCGGTCGGAACCAGTTGGCAGCGTGAACGAAGGTCTGCCCCTTGCTCGCGTGCCAGCGTGGCCGCGGCAAGAGCGAGCGTCATCAGGGTGGTGCGTGCGGCGAGGTTCGTGGTGGGCTGATCAGCTGATGGCTGGTCGGGAATCGGGAACCTGAGACGGCGCAACGCGGGAAGTGAGATGACGGTCCTTTGGAGTGCGTAGCGGATCGTGAAACCGCCAGGCAGAAGCTGCTTTGTTTTGTCGTCGTGGAGAGAAGGGGTAACGTTGCCATGGTTTATTTTCGATGGCTTCCCTTCGTCCTGATCTTTTTTCTCATCGTAGACAACGTATTTTCGGTCCTTAGTCAGCCCCCAAAGGACGGGTTTCCCGCTTTGCTTGAGAGCTTTGTCCTTGTTCAAGGTCCAGCCTGTTGTTGCCGCGCGGAACACCGGTCCGGCCTCTTTAAAGACTTGGAGAGGATCGATTCTACTTGTTGGCTTGCATCCGGCTTCCGCGCCATAGCCAACAAGATCCGACACTACAGCCCGCTGGAATTTCGCGCCCAGCCCGCCCCGAGGACCAGTCGAGTCCCATAGGCCGAAGACAAGGGCGGTTGGGCAGAGTCCAAACAGACCCGTGGCCTGCTTATTGTCGCTACGGTCAAGGATGCTGCCTTTCGAGGATTGCCGGAAGTCGCACCATTGCCCGTCTTCCATGATCTGACTGTCCCTGAAGATGGCGTCTGCAATGCGGTGCGGTGCTTCGAGGCTTGTGACGGTGATGGGTTTTGGTACGTCGGTGAAGGCGACCCTGAGCAGTGGTAGTTCCACGCCATCCGCCTCGTCCATGGCTTCCAAGAGAGCCAACTCCATCCGGTTCGCCTGCGACTGTACGGAGTCCAGGAGCACGCAATCGATGATCTCGCCGGTCTGCGGGTCGACGCGCTTCTCGGTTGCGTACTTGCCCCCCTCGTAGGTTGGCGGGAAGACCTTGTCGCCGGGGCCTCCGGCTGGTTCATATTCGGTCACGCATCGAAAGGCTGCTGCAGTGCCGGCAACGGCCGAGCGGATCACGTCGAGCGTCAGATCTATCATGGCTCCTCCTGAGAACGTCCGTCAAAGTTGGGTATCAGGGTCAAAGAGGCCCCGGCCGGCAGGCCGGGGAATCATCCATTCGCGTCCTACGAGACAGACCACGCTCCTGCTTCAATGAGGTTAGGCTGGTCAATACACGGCAAGACAGGCTCCTTCTCAAGTGCTGCAAAGGTAGAGGTGGTGAGGCGCTATCGCCTTGTGTGCGGAAAACACTGCGTGTAAGATACCGTGGAAGTGAGAGGGTTGTCTACATACAACTCTTCTTAACTCGTTTTCTGAGGATCCGACATGCTGCAGACGTTTGAAGGGTTGTTGAACAAGCTCGACGCAATCTTGATCAAAATCGCCAGCGTCGAGTTTGAGCTGGCCGTGGTTATCACGTTGACACTAGTCGTCATCGTCCTGCTGGTTCTCGTTCTTCGCCATTGAGTCGATCAATGGAGCGTCTTCACGGTTGTGACTGGCCGCAGCGTCGCCGTCCGCAAGGCATGAAGTGTCTCGAAATGTTCCTGTGCTCTCGGGCGAGTGACCTCTTGAGCGATGGAGAAACTCCTCCAGCATCTTCTCGTCGACGGGTTCGCCCTCGAACGCCATGCTGCGCGCCACCTTGCGCGGGATGCGACTGAGCCGAATCCGACGTTGTTCCTCTGCGGTCAGCTTGCGCCACTCGGCAACAATCGCTTTCCAATCGTTCGCTTCCACCGGATTCCTCCATCAACTGGTCTGGGAGCACTGGGGAGTTATGTTTGTGAGCGGCACACTTACCCTCACGCAATCCTGTGCTGCAATTCCATACGTTCGCAGACGACCGTCAACGCGGAAGAAGCTGTCATAGCACGTGTCGTCCGTTGTCGAGTCAACTTTCTTGCCGATTATTCAAACCCGGCGCCGTGACCGATCCTCTGCCGAAAAAAAGACTAATCAGCTTCCGCGGGGGATAGCCCTTGGTAGGGTGGCGCCGGGTCAGGTTACCCCAGGCGGTGACTCAAAACGCGAGCCTGTCGCGATGGATTGATCTTTGACGCCGAGGGCAGGAGGTCGATGTTCCCTGGGTCGGTGATCGGCGGTCTGCCGGGGCGGACGGATTCACACTAGAATCCGTGAACCCTCTGCGCGCCGACTCGCCCTGCCTCAGACCCTTCGTTCTGTCCGGCGCAGAGGCACCTGCCTGCACGACTCGCGAGTCCGCGTTGGCGATCGGGCGCAGGAAGTCCTGGTGCCGTGAGGGTTTCAGTGTCGGCGAGGGTATCGGGATGCTGACCTACCATCTGCAGACGTTCCGTAAATGCACTCGGACGAAAGCGGTCGCTTCGCGACCGCAGCAGGTTATGGTCTGACGATATTGATTGGCTGCTTTGGAATCCCGTAGTCCGAAAACCTGGCTGGTCGGCCGCGCGGAGTGTGTCCACCCGACACTTCTTATCCACTCGTGGGACATGACGTGACCATTGCGTTGTCCGATCAGCTGTGTGTCCGCACATCCCGGCCGAAAGCGTCGGCCGGGAATCCGCCTCGGTCCTACCCTGCTTGCCTAAACGCTACCGCTCTGCCCCCGTGGTTTTGCTCCGAAACGTTCGGCTTTTTGCAGGGTAGCCGTCATATTATTCGAGACAAAACCGGATTTCTGGACTAATGCCGATAGAAAGGTCGACTATGACTTGGTGGGGTCGTTTGGGAAGGTGGACTATTGCCTGGCGTAGGCTTTGCGGGGACAAGAGCTGAAGAAGTCGATCGGTGCAGAGGGCGGAAATCAT
>JBGSKP010000421.1:0-3001 GCA_041741175.1 Thiocapsa sp.
TGCGAATCCAGACCCTGCTCGGCGAGCAGATCGGCCAGCTCGCCTACCGACAGACGCGTCGGATTGGCCCAAATGCAGGGGGCCAAGGGCCGACCCAGCGCGGCGGCAAAGGCGTCCCAATCGTCGATCAAGGACCGATACCGCGCCAGCGGCGAGGCGGCGATCTCCGCTGCGCTGATCATGGCAGTCGCCTGCGCACGCGGCAGACGCGGTTCAGTCGGGTTCGCTTGCAATGAGCTGATCATCGAATTATTGGGAGTCCTGATGTGTTGGGCTGGAATCATTCGCCCAATGGCTCGCGAAGGCGGAGCCGGCGGCGCGCAGCGGTGTCATCCGATGGTCGGTTGGCAGCCTTGTGCCGACAGGGCTCCGCAGGGTGCCTAAACCAACCTGTCTGCTTCATCGGTGCCCGGATCACACCGGACGCGGTTTGGCACCGCGTCGCCTGTCCAGCCGGGCAACAAACTCGCCGATCACGCGCGCGTAAAGCTGATCGCCCAACACCTTGTCCTCGACCCCCGAATCCAGGCTTGGATTGTCGTTCACCTCGATCACCACCGGGCCGGCCGCGGTCTCCTTGAGATCGACCCCGTAGAGCCCGTCGCCGATCAGATCGGCCGCCTTGAGCGCCGTCCTGATCACCGCCGGCGGGACCGCATCGATCGGCAAGGTCTCGAAACCACCCTGCTCGTGGCGTCCATCGGCCTCGTGCTTGACGATCTGCCAATGATCCCGGCTCATGAGATATTTGCAGGCATAAAAAGGCTGGCGACCGAGGATGCCGATGCGCCAGTCGAACGGCGTGTAGAGATACTCTTGGGCCAGGATCAGATCCGACTCCTTGAACAGCTTGCCGGCGATCCGCGTCAGTCCGGCGTGATCCTCGGCCCGAAAGACCCCGCGCGAGAAGGACCCTTCCGGGATCTTGAGCACCACCGGATAGCCGATCTGCTGCTCGGCCTCCATGAGGTTTTCTTTACGCAGCACGAGCGTTTTGGGCCGCGGGATGCGATGCGCGGCCAGCAGCTCGGCCAGATAGACCTTGTTGGTGCAGCGCAGGATGGAGTCCGGATCGTCGATGACGACCATCCCTTCGCTGTCGGCCTTCTTGGCGAAGCGGAAGGTATGGTGACCGATGCGCGTGGTCTCGCGGATGAAGAGCGCGTCGTACTCGGCGAGCCGGCTGTAGTCCTTGCGCTGGATCAGCTCGACATTCACACCGAGCGATTTGCCCGCCTTCACGAAGCGTTGCAGCGCCTTGCTGTCCGATGGCGGCAGCTCCTCGGCGGGGTCGTGCAGCACGGCCAGATCGTACCGGTAGGAAAGCCGTGCACGCGGCTGACGCCAGCGTTGCGACAGATAGCCCTCCAGCGCGCTGAACAGCGGACCCTCGCCGTCGGCCGTGACGGCGGCCAGCGGCAGCGCCTTGATGGCGCCGATGCGCCAGGTGTCGTAACGGCGAAACTCAACGCGCAGGATCGGACAACGGAAGGTCTCGAAGATCTCGCGCGCTAGCGGCTGAAGCTCTTTGACGTCGCACTGGCCGAAGCAGATGGTCAGCTCATAGGCGGTCGGGGCGAGCGCCGAGGTCTTGCGCCGCCCGAGCAGACGCTGCACCAGCGCATCCAGCTCCTCGGTGGCCAGGCTATAGAGCTCGCGACTGGACAGCTCCTGGATGGTCCGCACGGTCGGGACGACCTTGTGGCCCCGCGCCTCGGCCAGCAGGGAACAGTAATAGCCGATCGACAGATAGCGATAGCTACGGCAGAGATTGATGACCCGCAGGTCGCGCTTGGAGGCCAGATCGCCGCTCGCCAGATAATCGCGCGCAGTCACCACCGGCAGACGCGGAAAGCCCGGCTTCCAGTCGCCCTGCTGCTCCACCAACAACAGGTGCTCAGCCATTTAAATCGCGCTCGTTCGTGGAGTGTGTGTCGTGTTGCATCTGGGTTCCGGGCTTATCCGCGCCAACGCACCTCGGCACAGGCGCGATTTAAAGCGATTCAAAAAATAATGAATAAAAAATCCTAGACCGCGTCGCCGCCGGCGTTGATCGATACCGATGAGTCCGAATCCAGCCACAAACATCCCCTGTCGCTCCGGACGCGGTCTAGCAAGAGACGAGGACGACGGCCTGTAATCCGATCCGCCCGTAACGGGCCATGCGGCTGAACTCGTCGCGGCGAATCGGCATGTCGATCGAGTCCAGCGTGGTTTCTCCGTTGGCATAGTCGACATAGGGGTCGTGGACATAGACGAAGTGCTCGTCGAAGCCCGTGATCACGACCCAGTGGGGGAACTTCTCGCGGTAGATGCGGTAAGAGCTGATCAGTACTAAGGGCACGGAGCCGGCGTCCCAGCGCTGCTGCAGATCGTCGATGCTCAGCGTGCCCTGGTTGACCGGGATCCCCAGGCGCTGCGCCTCGGCCAGCATGTCCTCGTGAACCAGGCGCATCACCTCTTTCTTCTCCGGGTTGCGCACCGAGTCGACCAAGGGCACGCCCGGATCGTTCACGAAGACCTCGACTGCAAAGCCGCGGGCCTGTGCGGACAAGGCCAGCCCCAGCGGGCCGCAGCCGCCGTGCCCGGAGGTCATGAAGATGGTGGTGGACTCGCGCCAGATCCGCAGCTCCAGTGTGCGGGTGAGCTCCAGGCTCGGGCGCAGCGCCTGCATCGCCATCATCAGGGAGGAGGATCCGCAGGTGAAGTCGAGCGTCTGCTCATAGAAGGGCACGCGCTTCAGCTCCGGTTTGAGCTCCGGGGCGAGCGTTTTCTCGTAGCGCAGCGCCTCCATGTGATCTTCGTAGTAGTCGGAGAGCATGCCGAAGCGTCGATAGCCGGCACGCTCGAACAGTGCCTGCGAGGCGAGGTTGTCGCGGCGGATCTCCAGACGCATGTAGGCGCGCTCCTGCTCCCAGGCCGCATTTTCGGCGCAGGCCACCAGTGCGCTGCCCACACCCCGTCCGCGCGCCTGGTCGGCGACCGCGATGGAGTAGAGGCG
>JBGSKP010000422.1:0-8510 GCA_041741175.1 Thiocapsa sp.
GGGAACGGCATGCGAGTGGACCGGCTCGCCGATCTTCAGGACCGCATCGGGTCGATCGAGCGCCGGATGAGCGAGATTCGCGCGGAACTGGGTGCACTGGAAGCCGAGGCCGTCAGCGGGAGCCCTATCTGCCGGTCCCGCTGGTCGCCCGTGACGGGGATGAGTATCGGTGGCTTGCCGAGCACGAGCGTCCCCAGAGCATCGGGCGGCTCACCGCCTTCGGCGGTAACATGGGCATCTTGCTGCGGGCGTACATCTACGCCCGCATGCTCGGTCGCGAGGGCATGCGCCGGGTCTCCGAGTTCGCCACCTTGAATGCCAACTATCTGATGGTGGAGCTGAAGTCGGCTGGATTCGATGCCGCTTACCCGCAACGCCGCGCCAGCCATGAGTTCATCATCACGCTCAAGCGCGAATCCAGGGATCTGGGCGTCACGGCGATGGATTTCGCCAAACGCCTCCTGGACTATGGCTATCACGCACCCACCACCTACTTTCCGCTGCTGGTACCCGAGTGTCTGCTGATCGAGCCGACCGAGAGCGAGAGTAAGGAAGATCTCGACGGCTTCGTCGCCGCCATGATTGCGATCCGCGAAGAAGCACGCACCACTCCCGAGCTGCTCAAGACTGCCCCGCATACCATGCCGGTGCGTCGACTCGACGATGTGCGCGCCGCACGCCACCTGGATGTGGCGTGGCAACCCGAAGGACAGAACAAGGACATCAATGGCTAATCAAAATGCGAAGGGCTGGCGGCGGGTGGTTTACGCCTTCGGCTATTCCATGAAGGGCTTCAAAGCCTGCTTCGAGCTCGAAGAGGCGTTTCGGCAGGAGGTCTTCCTGTTGATCCCCCTGATCCCGGTGGGCATCTGGCTCGGCGACAGCCCGGTGGAGCGCGCCATGCTGGTCGGCAGTCTGCTGATCGTGCCGATTGTCGAGCTGCTCAACTCGGCGATCGAGGCGAATGTCGATCGCGTCGGCATGGAGCGCAACGAGCTTTCCGCGCGCGCCAAGGACATCGCATCCGCCGCGGTCTTTTCAAGCATCGTGTTTTCGATGGTGGTTTGGGCGTTGATCCTGATTCCGAAGTGGCTCTGAAGCGCCTCGTGGCGAGCGCCGATGGCGTAGAATGCCCACACGACACTGAGTAACGATCTATGACGATGGAAAGTTTTCGCGGCACGACGATTCTCTCGGTTCGACGCGGCGGCAAGGTCGTCATCGGCGGCGACGGGCAGGTCTCGCTCGGACAAACGGTGATGAAGGGCAACGCGCGCAAAGTGCGGCGGCTCTTCAAAGGTCAGGTGATTGCCGGCTTCGCGGGCGCTACGGCGGATGCCTTTACGCTGTTCGAGCGCTTTGAGGGGAAGCTTGAGAAGCACCAGGGCCACCTGACGCGCTCCGCCGTCGAGCTGGCCAAGGATTGGCGGACGGATCGGATGCTGCGTCGCCTCGAAGCACTGCTGTGCATCGCCGACGCCGGGACCTCGCTGATCATCTCGGGGACCGGGGATGTGATCGAACCCGAGAACGACCTCATGGCGATCGGCTCCGGCGGGGCATTCGCGCAGGCTGCCGCCCGTGCACTGCTTGAGAATACCGAGCTCGGCGCCCGCGAGATCGTCGAGAAGGGCTTGAACATCGCCGCTGACATTTGCATCTATACCAATCACAACCTGGTGCTTGAGGAGCTTGGCACGGACACCTGAGTAGACCGTTACGGGGCCTTGTTCGTCACTCCAGCCACTTCGGCGGGCGACGTGCGTAGTCAGGCGGTCTTGGCCTGATACGATCAGGGGTGTAAGCCATGACGACGCATGGCACGCCCGCTGCCGGCCGGGACAACGATCAAGGCCCCGTGACGGGATCTCTCATGCAGACGCGGAGACATCCGATTCGCTTCACGCGTGCAGGTCCAACGATCCGGTCCAGGCGACCCATTTCACCCGGCTGCTCTGATCCGCAGCCTCACCGACGGACAGATCCAGATGTCTGAAATCACCCCGCAACACATCGTCGCAGAGCTCGATAAGCACATCGTCGGTCAGGATGAGGCCAAACGCGCGGTCGCCATCGCGCTGCGCAACCGCTGGCGCCGCTCGCAGATCCCGGAGCCCATGCGCTCGGAGATCACGCCCAAAAACATCCTGATGATCGGCCCGACCGGTGTCGGCAAGACCGAGATCGCCCGTCGTCTGGCGCGGCTGGCCAACGCCCCTTTCATCAAGGTGGAGGCGACCAAGTTCACCGAGGTCGGCTATGTCGGGCGGGATGTGGAGTCCATCATCCGCGATCTGGCCGACGTGGGGGTCAAGCTCGCACGCGAGCAGGAAATGGCGAAGCTCGCCGGACAGGCCGAGGCCGCAGCCGAGGAGCGAATTCTCGACGCACTGCTTCCGCCGCCGTCCAGTTTCGAGGAGGAGAGTCGCTCGACTACGGGAACGGCGACGCGCGAGAAGTTTCGCGACCGGCTGCGCGCCAGCGAGCTTGATGATCGCGAGATCGAGATCCAGGTCTCCGCCTCGCCGCTCGGGGTCGAGATCATGGCTCCGCCCGGCATGGAGGAGATGACCAGCCAGCTCCAGGGGCTGTTCCAGAATCTCGGTCAGGGGCGGACGAAACGCCGCAAGCTGCGGATCCGCGACGCGCGTCAACTGCTGAAAGACGAAGAGGCGGCCAAACGGGTTAACGATGAAGACCTGAAGCTGCGTGCCATCGAGAACGTGGAGCAAAACGGCATCGTCTTTCTCGACGAGCTCGATAAGGTCACCAAGCGCGGCGAAGGCATGGCCGGCGCGGATGTCTCGCGCGAAGGCGTGCAGCGCGATCTGTTGCCGCTGGTCGAAGGCAGCACGGTCTCCACGAAGCACGGCGCGGTGCGCACCGATCACATCCTTTTCATCGCCTCCGGTGCCTTTCATCTGTCCAAGCCGTCTGATCTGATCCCGGAGCTGCAGGGTCGACTTCCGATCCGGGTGGAGCTCAAAGCACTGACGACCGAGGATTTCGTGCGGATCCTGACCGAGCCCGATGCCTCGCTGACCGATCAGTACAAGGCCCTACTGGCGACCGAAGGTGTCGGTCTGGACTTCACCGAAGACGGCATCCGCCGGCTCGCCGAGATCGCCTGGCAGGTCAACGAGCGCACCGAGAACATCGGCGCACGCCGGCTGCATACCGTGCTCGAACGCCTTCTGGAGGACGTGTCCTACAACGCCTCCGAGCTGGACCGGGTCACGGTGACCATCAACGCGGGTTATGTCGACCAGAACCTGTCGGGGCTGGCGGATAATGAAGATCTGTCGCGCTACATCCTCTGAACTGCGCTAAACCGCGTCGCACTCTGATCTGCGGCCTTGTCGTTTGAATCGGGCCTGACCTGGACTCATCAGCGCTGGAGTCGACGCGGTTTAGTTGATTTTATTTTTTGCCGTTAATGGCCTGTGTCTTGTCTGGATAACAGGGCTTTCGAGATGTCTGGTTTGGGCAGGTGCGGTTCTGATCGGCCTTGCCCCGTCCGTATAAACCGCTTACGCATGTGCCCGCTGCTGCCGCTCGGGCGCCGGAGAACATGATGCCTACACCGACCGAGCTTAACCTCCACCGGCAGTCACGGGTGCTTGAGATTACCTTCGATGACGGCTTGCACTGTAACCTGCCGTGCGAGTATCTGCGGGTTTACTCCCCGTCGGCCGAGGTCCAGGGACATGGTCCCGGTCAGCGCGTCCTGCAGCTCGGTAAAGAAGACGTCGGCATCGATAAGATCGAGCCGGTCGGCAACTACGCCGTCTGTCTGCATTTCGACGACCAGCACAATACCGGCATCTACTCCTGGGAGTATCTCTATAAGCTCGGCGTCGAGCAGGAGCAGCTCTGGTCGGTCTATCTGGACGAGCTGGAGAAGGCCGGGCAGAAGCGGAAGGTGCGTCCATCCTGATCCGCGACGCCGATGTTGTAAACTTACCCGTGATCGTCAACGCACGACTGACTATTGCGTTGACCGAATCGGATCTCACGGCTGTCGCCACACAACGGCGTCGGTCTTCGAAACAATCATCGATATGAACCGCGTCGCCAACGGTCTTTGTGAGTGATAAGGCCAAGCAAGCCCGAAGCGGTGCAGATCCTCTCGAGCGCGGTTCAGCAGGGACACAGCATGTCCGACGACAAGACCACACATTTCGGTTACGAGCAGGTTCCGGTGAACGAGAAGGCGACCCGCGTGCGCGCCGTCTTCGACTCGGTCGCCTCGCGCTACGACCTCATGAACGACCTCATGTCGTTGGGGATCCATCGGCTCTGGAAACGTCACACCATCGAGTTGTCCGGGGTGCGGCGCGGCCAGCGCGTTTTGGATCTAGCCTCCGGCACCGGCGACCTGGCCGAGCGCTTCTCCGGCATCGTCGGCTCGCAGGGGCTGGTGGTCATGTCGGATATCAATGCGTCTATGCTCGGCGAAGGACGCGAGCGCATGATCGATCGGGGGCATGTGGGCAATCTGCATTTCGCCCTGATCAACGCCGAGAAGCTGCCGTTCCCGTCGGATTATTTCGACTGCGTGACCATCGGTTTCGGGCTGCGCAATGTTACGGACAAACAGGCCGCAATCAACGAGATGCAGCGGGTGCTGCGCCCCGGCGGTCGGGCGCTAATCCTTGAGTTCTCGCATCCGGTCAGCCGCTCGTTGGGCAAGGTCTATGACCTGTATTCCTTTTCCGTGCTGCCGACGCTCGGCCGTCTGGTCGTCAACGACCCGGATAGCTATCGCTACCTGGCCGAATCCATCCGCATGCATCCGGACCAGGAAACGTTGCGCGCTATGATGGAAGTCGCCGGATTTGAACGCTGCGACTACTTCAACCACAGCGGCGGCATCGTCGCGATCCATCGAGGATACAAGCTGTGAGTGACGCGATTCAGATTCCGGACGCGGTGCTGGCCGTCGTTGAGCAGGCACTGAATGGCTATATCGATCTGGACCCGGAGGGCGCCGCGGCCTTCGCCCCCCTGGAGGGACGGATCATCGGTATCGAGCTCAAGGGCTTCGGGACGCGCGTGACCATCATCCCGAGCGCCCGACGACTGCAGCTCTTCGGCGGCTATGATGCCGAGCCCGACTGCCTGATCCGTGGCACCCCACTCGATCTGGCGCGCATGGGCATGACCGAGCGCAAGGAGACGCAGATCATCAAGGGCGAGGTCGAGATCATCGGCGATACCGGCCTGGCCCAGGCGTTCAGTAGTGCGCTCGCCGGGCTCGACGTCGACTGGGAGGAGCATCTTGCCCGCATCATCGGCGATCCCTTCGCCCATCAAGTCGGCACCCGGGCCCGTGCCGCGGCACGCTGGGGCAAGAAGACCTCCGAGACGCTGACACTGAACCTCCAGGAATACCTCCAAGAGGAGGCGCGACTGGTCCCGACCCGCTACGAGATCGAGGCGTTTCTGTCCCAGGTCGACATTCTGCGCGACGACATCGATCGCGCCGAGGCCCGCATCGAACGGCTCACACGTCAGATTGAAGGTCACGGCACCCCCTCATGATCGGACCCCGCGAGGCCGTACGGCTCTTCCGCATCAACTGGATCCTGCTGCGCCACGGGCTCGACGAGGTGATCCTCGCGACCCATCTGTTTCGGCCGCTGCGCTGGGTCATGTATATCTCGCCCTGGTACTGGCTGCGGCGCGATATGCCGACCTCCTATCCGGTGCGGGTTCGTCTCGCCCTCGAGGATCTGGGGCCGATCTTCGTCAAGTTCGGCCAGATCCTCTCGACCCGGCGCGACCTGCTGCCCGATGACCTGGCCGTGGAGCTGGCCAAGCTGCAGGACCGGGTGCCGCCGTTCGACGGCGCGGAGGCCCGCGCCATCATCGAGAAGGCATGGGGCTGCTCGGTCGACGACGTGCTCGACGAGTTCAACCCCGTCCCGCTCGCCTCCGCCTCCATCGCGCAGGTCCACACCGGACGCCTGAAGAACGGGACCGAGGTTGTGGTCAAGGTGCTGCGGCCCGGCATCGAGCGCACCATTCGCGGTGACCTGGGACTGATGTACACCGTCGCCCATCTCGCCGAGCGCTACTGGAAGGACGGGCGTCGGCTGCGCCCTGTCGACGTGGTCCGGGAGTACGAGAAGACGATCTTCGACGAGCTGGATCTGCAACGCGAGGCGGCCAACGCCTCACTGCTGCGACGCAACTGGATCCACAGCGAGATGCTCTATATTCCGGAGGTCTACTGGGACTGGACCCGTCCCGGCGTGATGGTGATGGAGCGCATCTATGGCACCCCGGTGAGCGATGTCGCCACGCTTAAGGCCCAAGGCGTGAGCATGAAACAGCTCGGCGAGCGCGGGGTCGAGATCTTCTTCACCCAGGTGTTTCGCGATAACTTTTTTCATGCGGACATGCATCCGGGCAACATCTTCGTCGAGCCGTCCGGGCGCTACATCTCGATCGACTTCGGCATCGTCGGCACGCTCACGACCGAGGATCAGCGCTATCTCGCCGAGAACCTGCTCGCTTTCTTCGAGCGCGACTATCGACGCGTCGCCGAGCTGCATGTCGAGTCTGGCTGGGTTCCGCCCGGCACCCGGGTTGACGAGTTCGAGTCCGCCATCCGCACGGTCAGCGAGCCGATCTTCGAAAAGCCACTGGCCGAGATCTCGTTCGGACACTTCCTGGTACGACTCTTTCAGACCGCACGACGTTTCGATATGGAGATCCAGCCGCAGTTGGTGCTGCTGGAGAAGACGCTGCTCAACATCGAAGGGCTCGGTCGCCAGCTCTATCCCGAGCTGGACCTCTGGACCACCGCCAAGCCGTACATGGAACGTTGGATGAAGGATCAGATCGGTGTCGTCGGACTGGCGCAGCGCACCGGCCGGAACATCATCTCGATCGCCGACCAGACACCTGAGATCCCGCTGATGGCCTTCCGCATCCTCAGCACCTACGACAAACGTCTTCGCGCCGCCGAGGCCGAGTCGCTCCGGTCGCATGGCCACGGGTCTAGACCGGTCTCCAACGCAACACCGGAGCAATCGGTCCGGGCCATCGGCGGCGCCACGGTGCTGGTCTGCGGAACGCTGATCCTGCTGCTCGGCCCCGGTCCCTGGCTGCCGGCCACAAGCGGCGTTGCCCTGGTCGGGGCCTGCTATCTCGCCGGCGCCTTGCTGTTCTTCTCCGCATTGCGGACGAAGGCATAGGGCGGATTGATTGGCCGAGATCGATGAGTAACCTGTCAGAAGTCAGTTGGACACCGAGTCCAATCGACAACGACAACGACAACGACAACGAGATCGACATCGAGGATGGTGGCTAAGGTACTCTCGCGTCGAGTTGTTTTACCGATCATTCTAAACCGCGTCCCCGCTAAGGGCCGGGGAAGCAGCAAATGTCGAGTTCGCGCGAACGTGAGCATCTCGCTCTGGACGCGGTTTAGTGCGCGTGTGCGTTGATCTCGGCGAGGAGGCGCTGGTAGTCGGGCGATTCGGGGGCGGCATAGTGGAAGTTCTTAAAGAGTCCCGTCAGCTTATTGAAATGGTGACGGACGGCCGTCTTGTCCGGGAAACTCTGCTCCTGCTCGACGATATCCCAAACCCGGTCGAAGGTGAGCTTCTGGCGATCCATGGGGACCGCGCCGTCGACGTCGTCGAAGGCGTCCTGCTGGAGGAAAACCATGTCGAGGAAGAGCGCCTTTTGAAAGACGACATAGTCGTCCGTCGTGATGCCTTCTTCGCCCGTCACCTGCATCATTTGATGGACGCTGTCGCCGCGGATCAGCAGATCCTTGAGTGCCTTGACGCGCTCGGTCCAGGTCGGGTCCAGGTTCCGGGCGTACCAGTCGGACAACTGCTCCAGGTAGCGCGACCAGGAGATCAGCGGATCGATCGCCGGGTAGAAGCGGCGGTACGCGCGGTCGTAGGAGAGCCCGAGGAAGCTCTTGACCGTGCTAAGTGTCCCCTGCGTGACGGGCTCTTCGAAATTGCCGCCGGCCGGCGAGACAGTGCCGATCATGGTCAGGCTGCCCAAGCTGCCGTCGGCGCTGCGGATCAGGCCGGCACGCTCGTAGACGCTGCGGATCGCCGATTCCAGATAGGCGGGGAAGGCTTCCTCGCCCGGGATCTCCTCCAAACGCCCCGAGGTCTCGCGCATCGCCTGCGCCCAACGCGAGGTCGAGTCGGCCAACAGCAGGACGTGATAGCCCATCTGACGGTAATACTCACCGAGGGTGATGCCGGTGTAGATCGACGCCTCGCGTGCCGCCACCGGCATGGACGAGGTGTTGCAGATGATGATGGTGCGATCCATCAGCGGGCCGCCGGTCGCCGGGTCGGTGATGCGGGGGAATTCCTGGATGGTTTCCACGACCTCGCCGGCGCGCTCGCCGCAGGCGACCACCAGGACGATGTCCACCGCCGCGTGCTTGGCGAGCGAATGCTGCAGGACGGTCTTGCCGGCACCGAAGGGGCCGGGGATGCAGGCGGTCCCGCCGCGTGCGACCGGGAAGA
>JBGSKP010000423.1:0-21176 GCA_041741175.1 Thiocapsa sp.
AACGGTGTCTCGCCGATGATAGTGTGGGGCCTCCCCATGTGAACGTAGGTCACCGCCAGGACCCTCTGCCCAAAACCCCCGACCTCACCGTCGGGGGTTTTTTTTGCCCACGGAATGGACCACACTACGCGCCACGCTACCTCCAGATGTCCATCTGCTGAATATCTTCTCTCTTTGCGAGACCGCTGGCTCTAGGCGTGGATGCGGCGGCCGTTAATATTCCGATCTAAGTTGTGCCCTTGAATACATAGATCGGATCAGGTTTTCGGTGTGCGGTGACGTTGAGTTGGCAGCTTTTAATTTAAGGACGGTTTGAACGCCTGTAACCTCTGACTGACCTTGCCGTCGCTTTTCGCTCCGATGATGGCGCTGTACCATCGGAGATGGCCAGCAGCACACCTAACGCCACGAAACCGGTCAAAAGACTGCTCCCGCCGTGACTGACGAATGGCAAGGGGATACCCGTGAGGGGAACGAGCTTAGTGACGCCGCCAAGATTGAGGAAGCTTTGAGCTGCCAAGATGGTGATCAGGCCGAGGCTGACCAGCTGGCCGTAGTGGCAGCGCGCACGTGCGGAGGCGGAAAATCCACGATCGAACAGGATTAGAAAAAAGAGAACTACAATAAAACATCCTGCAAAGCCAAGCTCTTCTCCGATCACAGAGTAAATAAAGTCCGACTGTGCGATCGGCGTATATTCCGGGTTACCACGACCGAATCCCTCGCCCCAGAGTCCTCCGGCATACATCCCGGATAGTCCCTGTAAGATTTGCCAACTTCCGCCAGTTGGATCCTGAAAGGGGTCCAGCCATGCCGTAATGCGATGTTCTCCATGTGGAGCGATCCAATGCAGGACACCGGCAAGACCGATCCCGCCAAATCCGCCGATAAGCAGGTACCCGTAGCGCCGGGTTCCGACGAACAGCATCGTCAGTAGAGTAAAGCTCAGGATGATAAACAGCCCGAGATCACGCTGAATCACTAATAGAACGGCCAAGACAAGCCAAAACCCTGCGAGTGGCAGGAGCGCACGCCATGGTGGCCACGGCATTCCCCGACCCCAGTCGCTCAATGGGTTGGCATTGCGGTCCACAAAACCCGCGACGAACAGGACAATGCTCACCTTCAATAACTCAGTCGGGGTAAAGAAGCCGACGGTATAGACCCCGCCCCGGAAACGCTGACCAAACGCAAGTAATAGAATCAAGAGTCCGAGAGAAACAACGGGCCAAACCCATATCCAATGGCTCTGCGCCAGCGTTCGGTACCTTCCCCGCATCAGACTCAATGCCAATCCGGTCATGAAAAGCAAGCCGAACGGGAACAGCAATATATTAATTGAGATGGTTTTCTGGTTGTCGTAGTAGCCCATTCGATATTGCATGAGCATTCCGAAGCCAGATAGAAAGGCCACGGCGATGACGAGTAGTTGATCGCCCCGAAAATTGCTAACCACAAATAGACCATGCATGATCAGGAGGGACAGCGTATAGAGCCCAAGAGGAAGAAGGTCGCGCCACTCAATTCGTCCTGGACCTGCCGCGCTCGATCCCCAGAGCATCAAAAAGCCGACTGCGATACAGAGTAAACACCAGCCCAAGAGCGATCGCTCGGCAGCCCGGAACTCCCACGCCTGTGCCACTCCAATAGGTGGGGCGTTCCGAGTCAATCCAGTAGTCCTAACTCAGCAGCGAACAGGAGTAGATCTCGGGCGATTGGGGCGGCCGTAGCGGACCCATAGCCCCCTTGCTCGACCAAGACCGAAACCGCGAGCATGGGCTGATCAGCGGGCGCGAAACCGACAAACCAGCTGTGCGATAGCCCTTGGGGGTTTTCCGCGGTTCCTGTCTTCCCGGCGATGCCCAGTTGGGGATGATTGATTCCGCGTGCTGTCCCGTGGGTCACGACCTGTCGCAACAGAATCGACAGCTGTTCCGCGACTGCCTGGCTCATGAAATGGGCCAGCGGCTCAGGCGTGTCGAGTTCAACCAGTTTGGGCCTCATGGCAAGCCCATGGTTGGCGATGGATGCGGCGATCAGTCCCATGTAGGTGGGTGTGACGAGTATGGAGCCTTGACCGATCGACATTTGCGCGAGGCCGTACTGATCCGACTCATTCGAGGGTGCGATTTTTCCAGTGCGCATTGACCAGCTTCCAGAGTGACTTCCCTGAATCAGGATCCGGCGATTGAACAGCATTTTTTCCACGCCTCTGTAAAACCTCTCGTGCCCGTATAGAACTCCGAGCTGCGCAAAGAAGACATTCGAGGATCTCGCCAACGCTGTGCCAAGATCCAGCTTTCCGTGTCCCCGCCAGGTGACACCCCTGTCTCGAGCTGAATAATATTCATGATCGCGGATCTTTCGATACCGTCCGGACGTGGTGAATCCATCGGCGGGACAGTCCAGGGTACCTTTGAACCCTGATTCCAGCGCGAGCGCAGCGAGTAAGATCTTAAATACGGAGCCCGGCGGATAGAGTCCCTGAGTTGCCCGGTTGACCAAGCTGGTACTGAGGTTGCGATCTTGAAACAAGCCGGCAGTAAGCTGGTTCGGATCGTAGGATGGTGTGCTGACCAAGGTTCGGATTGCCCCGTCATTTGGTTGCAGGAGGACGATTGCACCCCGTTGTCCGTCAAGCAAGTGAAATGCACGTCTTTGTAGTTGCGCGTCGAGTGTCAGCGTCAGATCGCGCCCGCGCGGTCGCTTATCCTTTGTGAGCAGCTGACGGCCAAGGTCTCCCCAATCGCTCAACCCGTCCGGCGCGCCCCCATTGAGCTGAACGGTTGCGACTGATTCCATACCCGCCGTCCCGAACCTGGGATGACTGTAGCCGACGACATGCGTGAAAGCGGGTCCATCCGGATAGCGCCGCCAGACCTGCCCACCGATCTCCTCGCTATACGCCAGGATCTCACCACGATGATCGAGGATTTGCCCACGTTGAATCCTGTGAGCCGGATTCAGGGCTCGCCGGTCGTGCAGTTGCATAAAGGCGATGAATTTCGGGCGAGATGCACCGGTGAGCTGCCAGGTCGCCTGATGGATCAAGACGCCTGCGAACAGGAAGACCAGTATCGCAACCGGTATCCTGACCGACCACTGAGGTCGCGGCAGAAGTCGATCCCGGGTGGTGCGAAATAGAACGAAAATCGACTTGAGCAAATACCCGGAGGCCAGAAAGAAGCAGACGTGAAGCGCGATGCGAATCAGCGGCCAGAGGTCCGCACTCAGTGGACTGGCCATCGGGCCAACCCGCTCGCGTCCGCCCTGGCGATCATGTCAGGCGACCCAGCCCTAGGCCAACGAGGAGCAGGATCGTGAGTGCCGACTGATAGAGGGCCGTTTGTCCGAGCAGGGCGTTGAGCTGCAGACCGGAGGCCCCGCGCCAGAGCCTTCGGATCAGGAGACCTGCCAGGGGTAATGCGGCGGCGACCGGCCAAGCCGTGGCCAGCCCGTGGCTGATGACGAGAATGGCGACCGGGGCCACGAGCATCCCACTGTAAAGCCATCTCGCCCGCGCCAGACCGAGATAATGACAAAGCGTACGTCGACCCGCGAGCCGATCGGTCTCCAGGTCTCGGTAATTATTTAGAAGCAACACTGCGGCGGCAGGCAGGCCTAATGCGATGCCCAGCGCGATCGCGGCCCAACTGAAACCCAAAGTCTGGAGGTAGTCGGTTCCCGCGACCGCGGCTACGCCGAAGAACAGCAACGCATGGACCTCGCCGAAAGGTCCGTACGCAATCGGCCGCGGCCCGCCGGTATAAGCATAACCGCCGATCAGCGAGGCCATGCCGATCGCGAGGATCGGCCACCCGCCACGAACGACCAGGACCAGGCCCATCAAAAAAGCGAGTGCAAAGGCGACGTGCGCGGCGCGCTTCACTTGCCGAGCGCTGAACCAGCCCTGGGCCGTCGCGCGCGGCGGACCCAGTCGCTGCGCCGTATCCGTGCCGCGTTCGTAGTCGGATGCATCGTTGTGCAGGTTTGTCCCGACCTGGATGGCTACTGCGGCACAGAGTGTCATGAGTGCTGTGATGGCCGCAACCTGCCCGGTTTGGTAGAAAGCCAGTCCGACTCCGGCGATCACCGGCGTTATCGTGAGCGGCAGTGTGCGGGGTCGCGCCGCCGCGAGCCAGCGGGCGAGATTTGATCGCGGGACAGACATGCTAAGGACGCCGCGGGAACTTCCCGAAATCCGGATCGCGCTTTTCAAGAAAGGCATCGCGTCCTTCCTGTCCCTCGGCCGTGGTGTAGAAGAGCGCCGTGGCATTACCCGCCAGTTCCTGGATGCCGGCCAGTCCATCCGTATCGGCATTGAATGCCGATTTGAGCACGCGAAGTGCGGTTGGGGAGAGCCGGTTCATCTGGCGGCACCAGTCCAGAGTCACCCGCTCCAACTCGGCAAGCGGTACCACCGTGTTGACCAGTCCCATGGCCAGTGCCTCCTGTGCATCGTACTGACGACACAGAAACCAGATCTCCTTCGCCTTTTTCAGACCTACGGTCCGAGCCATCAGTCCGGCGCCGAAGCCGCCGTCAAAGCTTCCGACACGGGGCCCGGTCTGGCCGAAACGGGCATTGTCTGCCGCGATGGTCAGATCACAGATCAAGTGAAGGACATGGCCGCCGCCGATTGCGTAGCCGGCGACCATGGCGACGACAGGTTTGGGGAGCGTACGGATCTGACGTTGCAGCTCAAGCACATTGAGGTGCTCGACACCGGCCTGGTCTTTATAGCCCTCATCGCCGCGAATACGCTGATCACCGCCGGAGCAGAACGCCAGGTCGCCAGCACCGGTCAGAATGACCACGCCAACGTCCGGATCCATGTGGGCGCGATGGAAGGCATCGATCAGCTCGCGCACGGTCTGCGGGCGAAACGCATTGCGCACCTCCGGTCGGTTAATCGTGATCTTAGCGATCTGCTCAGCCTGTTGATAGAGGATATCCTGATACAGGCTATCCGACGGGCTGTCCCATCGGATCGATTCCTGCCGCTGTGCCTCGTCCGCCTGATTCATCTCTGACGCCACCTTGCAACCTCATTCACTCTCGATAATCGAATACGCGCGAACTTCGCTCCAGAACGTCTGGTGCGCCCGCAGGCTTAACTGCGCGTCAAGCTTTACCTCGATCAGCCCGGCCGGCTCTGCCCGATCACCTGCGGCGATGGCCTCGTCCAATGCCTGCGCGAAACCTGCTTCGTCCGCCACGGCACGATGCCGCAGTCCGAACGCCTGTGCCAGAGCATCCGGTGCAACGCGCGGTGGCGTACGCCAGAGTCGCTCGAACTCATCAAGTCCGGATTGAGGCAGATAGTCGAAGATCCGGCCGCCGCCATTATTCAAGACAATGCATGGACGGTCGAGTCGGTCCATCAGTAGCAGACCGCTCAGATCGTGGATGAACGACAGATCACCCAGGAGCCCGGTAACACCGCGTGCAACACCTGTGCGTCCCGCGTTCAGTCCCGCGAGCGTCGAGGTCTGGCCATCGATTCCGCTGGCACCGCGGTGACCGAAGAACCTCAGTGGCCTCTCGCCCTGCCCCGACCAGGTGTCAAGTTGGCGAATCGGCAGCGAGTTGGCGCAGAACAGACCCTCGTGCGCCGTCAGTCGGTCCAGCAGTTGACCGATCAAACGCCCTTCGGACCAAGGGGCTTGAGCTAGAAACGCCGCAGCGAGCCGATCGACCTGCTGCTCAGCCGCCGTCCAGCGCTCCGTCCAGGCGCTGTCGCGACAGCCCATTGCGATGCCGGCGCCGCTTAAACCCTGCAACCAGTCACTGAGCGTCGTTGGCTCCGCTGCGATCTGCGCACAGACATCGTGGCTTGGATCGCTCCACCGCTCGGCCGGATCCACGAGCACAGCCGGAACCCCATCCAACCAAACCTGCAGCGTCTTGGAGACGGGCATTGCGCCGAAGCGCAGAACCCAGTCGGGTCGTAAGTCACGTGCCGCCGCGGCATTGCGCAGAAGGCTATCGTAACGCGTGATCCGACAGCCCGACGCAGGGCCGAAGCGCAGGCCGCACAAAGGGTCGGCCAGAACCGGTGCGCCCAACATCGAGGCACACCGCCAGATCGCAGCGGCCGAAGCGTCCGAGCGTATCATCGGACCACAGCAGATAATCCCCCGTCCGGTGAGCCGAGTGGCGAGGTCGGGCCATTCGCGCCCCCTGCGCCAAGCCGGCTCCAGTTGGGCGGACTCCGCGAAAAGTGCGGTTAAGGGTTCTGCGTCGGCGTCGCGAGCCCTGTCCGGCTCTGCCCCGGGCGCTCCCTCGCATAATGGACCTGGGACCAGCGGCTCACGAAACGGCAGGTTGATGTGTACGGGTCCGGATCGCCTACCCTGACTCACCCGTGCCGCCCGCAGTCCGAGCGCACGCATCCCCTTCAGTGCCGCCAGACCCGCTTCTGCCGGACCCGGATCATGGAATTCGCGGATAAATCTGCCGAACAGATGCGTTTGGTCGATTGTCTGGTTCGCACCCCAGCCGCGTCGCTCCGGAGGGCGATCGGCCGAGAGCAGGATCAAGGGTACGCCTGATTCGCATGCCTCGATCACCGCCGGGAACCAATGGGCCAGCGCGCTCCCGGAGGTGCACACGACTGCGACCGCGCGCCCCGATGCCCGCGCCAAACCCAATGCGAAGAAGGCCGCGCTACGTTCATCAAGGATCGGCGTCAGCTCGATCAAAGGCTGTCTCTGAGCCGCCAGGACGAGCGGCGTGGAGCGCGAGCCCGGTGAGAGCACGACACGGCGCATCCCGCCCTGAACCAATCCCTCGAGCAGGGCGAGCGCCCAGCGTAGATTGCGGCAGCCTTGATCGGGCGTTTCGGTGTCGCTCATGCGTACTGGAGTGCCGTCGACATGGCGGCGAGCTTGTGCTCGGTTTCCTGCCACTCGGAGTCAGGATCCGAGCCGGCGACGATTCCTGCTCCGGCATACAGGTCCGCGGTCCGATCGTGGATGCGGGCGCAGCGCAGCAGGACCCAGAGCTCGCCGGTCAGATCGGGCTCGATAATCCCGGCGGCTCCCGTATACCAGCCGCGCTGGATTGGCTCGAAGTCACGCAGCCAGGCGCGCGCAAGCGCGCAGGGATGGCCATTGGTTGCCGGTGTGGGATGCAGTAATTCGGCGAGTTGAAAGACATCCATGCCTGGGTCCAGTTCGGCGCGGATGACGCTCCAGAGATGTTGAGCGTTGTTGAGCTGCATGACACACGGACCGTCCGGGGGCTCGACTTGTCGACTGCAATGCGATAAGGCGTCACTCACCGCATCGACCACCACCATGTGCTCATGCAGATTTTTACGCGAGGTTCGAAGCGCACTGGTCAGCGCCGCATCGCGATCGGCGCTTGGCGCGCGGCACACCGTACCGGCGATCGCATCCACCTCGACCCTGTCGCGCTGCTGCGTGAACAGCCGTTCGGGTGTCGCTGCAACAAAGCTGGTGGCATGCCTCCTGATCGAGACCACCTGACAGGAGGGAAACAGATAGGCCAGGGCGGCATTCAGACGGGTCAAATCAAAACGCCGGTGCCCCACGAGCCTGAGCTGTCGACAAATTACCACCTTCTCCAGGCGTGCCTGCTGGATTTGGTCAAGCGCCGAGGCGACGAGGTTTTGCCAGCGTTCTCGATCCGGCTCGGTTGGACCCTGGTCGAGATCCGCCGGTGTCAGCGGGTCGAGCGCAGGCTGATTGAGCCGCGGAATGATCTGCTCCAGCCGCTCTTTCCAGCGCCGGAAGACCTGGTCGCGGGCAATCGGGATTGCGGTTGTCAGGATGAGCGCCGCCTGTCCGCCGCGTGAAGAGAGCGCAAGCTCGGGGACCCAGAGTAGTGCGTTGGGCAAGGCATGCGGATCCGCCGCCGCGTGCGCGACGTCTTCCGCGGGCGAGGCGGCGAAGCCGAGCATTGCAAATCCCGAGAAACCGGTTTCGTCCGGATCGAGATGCGCCCAACGGGCCGAGAGCTGTTTCGCCGCTGTGCGCAAGGTCTGCAGACGCGCCTCACCTTGCGCAGTCCATTCACCGGCAATCCCATAGCCCGCGCGGACCTCGCCGCGATGGTTGTGTGCAAACTGGAACTGTGGACCCGGCAATTCGGGTGCGATCCTCAGCGCCTGCGGCAACTCCAGGACCAGAGAAACGAATCCATCTGAACCTGTGAGCGGCAGACTGTCGATCGTCTCGTCGAGGCGAGCGATGATCTGCTCGAGTGTCTTGAGCGGTGCAAGCATGGGTGAGTCTGAAGTGCTGGCGATGTGGTGTCCTGACTTCGGTGCGGCGTACCGCACCGAGGCGGGGCATCCTTGACGCAAATCGGGATGCGCTTCGGGATGCAATCGCAGACAGGATCAGGCGCCCTGAGGGGTCGTCCAAAAGCGATCGATCGCCGCGGCTGTTTGTGCGGGTTGTTCCCACTGGAGCAACCCGCGCGTCGGCGCGATGCGCTCGGCACGCCACGTGGCATGGCGACTGAGGAAATCCGGCAGCTCGTGAAAGTCGATGTTCGGATCCCGGTCGTAGAGCACGAGGACGGGCTGCGTCACATTGGCGTAGACCGACTCGCGTGCGTTCGGGGTAAACAACTGACCGGACAGGAAGTAGAGCGGCGCAAATTTGGCGCCTGGCTGATGCGACGTCGCGTAGGCGTAATCGATCATCTCAGGCGGGATGGCGCCATGGAAGGCCTGCTTATAAAAGAACCGAATGCTTGGCCGCGAGGTTAGTAGGCTGAACAATCCGTCATTCACGACCGGAACGCTCAGTACCTTGTAGGCGCGCTCGGCGGCCTGACCGGTCGGGAGCCGACGCGCACTGAAGCCGGTCGGCGAGATCAGAACCAGAGAGTCGATCAGCTCAGGTTTGATCAGAGCGGCTTGGGCCGCGAATTCGCAGCCGAGCGAAAAGGCGACCAGATCACACGGTTTGCCAACTACTTTATCCAGAAAGTCGACAATGGCATTGGCAAAAAGGCTTGGCGAATAGCGCCGATTGCTGCGATCCGAATGCCCGAAGCCAGGCAGGTCAAGGGCGTAAACCGGACGCGTCGAACGATACTGCTCGAACAGCGGTTTCATCTCGAAGGCGCTGGGTGCAGCATTGATGCTGTGCACCAGCACCAGCGGGCGGCCGTTGGCCGCGAGATCGGCGTAATAATGGATACGCCCGCCGTGCTCGGTCGCCAGATCGTGTCGCGGTGCGTCGACTGCCGGAGGAAGCTGAACCCTGCTCGTTTTCGTTGCGCCCTGAGGATACGGCAGTGCCGAATCGCTACGTGTGTCCATTGAAGTCATACCTCGGTTAAATGCTCTGGGTCGAGTGTGGTGTGTGACGATCGCGCTCGGCGCGGCGACAGATCTCACGCGTGAGTCCTTTGAAGACGAATCGGTGTATGGGTTCCAGCGAATACCAGTAGAGCAGTCCCCAGACTCCGGCAGGGTGCCAGTAAGCGGTCGCCGTGAGGCGTGTACCGCCATC
Source organism: Thiocapsa sp. (assembly GCA_041741175.1). Taxonomy (GTDB): domain Bacteria; phylum Pseudomonadota; class Gammaproteobacteria; order Chromatiales; family Chromatiaceae; genus Thiocapsa. The sequence goes on from JBGSKP010000423.1 coordinate 9,495, forward strand.
GGCGAGTGGCGTGAGCTCCAGCTCCATGACCCCGGCGCCCGGCGCGCGCAGTCCGAAGGCGAGGCTGAGCCGCTTTTCAGGCTCGGCGCCCAGGACCTTCCAGTGATCGATGCGATCCCCGGTTCGAATCTCATGTGGATCGCGTCGCCCGCGCTTCAACCCCGGACCACCGATGGCCCAGTCCATCCACTCACGGATAGACCAAAGCGTGTTGAGATAGTAATACCGGTTGTCGCCGCCAATTGCGGAAACGACTCGCCAGACCGCGGTTGGATCTGCGCGGGTCGCGGAGCAGCCTGAGGCGCGCTTGGCATAGTAGGCGTAATCGATACGTTGATTGCGCACGGCGAACGCTCCCTCGGTCCAGCGCGTGATTGGCCCGCCGCTGCGTTCCAGATCGAACGCCACGTCGACAGCCTCGCGAAACCCCAGGAGACGCTGAGGAACCAGCCGACGTGCGACGGCATCATCGGCATAGAAGTCATGCCGGAGGCCCTCGATCAGCGCTCGGGCCACTTTGGTTGGTACCGAGGTGATGAAGCGCAACCAATGCGCAGAGAGCCCAGGCGTCAACACCGGGACCGGGATGATCCAGGGGCGAGGTTTACCGGCCGCATCGGCCAGGATGAACATCATCTGCGTATAGGTCAGGGTCTCGGGACCGGCGGTATCCAGGCTCAGCGACGCGGCTTCGTCGATCCAGGGTAGCCGCACGAGATACACAAGCAGGTTCTCCAAAGCGATGGGCGGTGATTTGGCACGTACCCAGCGCGGTGTCACCATAAGGGGCAGATGATAAACCAGATCACGCATCACCTCGAAGGCCGCCGATCCAGGGCCGACGATGATGCCGGCGCGGATCTCTGTGACCGGGATCGACCCCCGGCGCAGGACCTCTCCGGTATCGCGACGCGACAGAATGTGCTCGCTGACGGCATCCTCCGGGACCAACCCGCCGAGATAGACAATCCGCCTGACCCCGGCCCGTGCCGCCGCCTCGGCGAAGTTTCGTGCCGCCTCCAGGTCAAGCCGCCCGAAATCACGCCCTGCAGCCATCGAATGCACGAGATAGTAGGCAACCTCGACATCCATTAGGGCTAGAGCCAATGTCTCCGGAGCCAGGGCGTCGGCCGGCACGATCTCCACCCCAAGCCAGTTGCGCGCCTCTAGCGCAGCACGGTCCCTGGAGCTGGCTCTGACCCGCCGTCCCTCGGCAATCAGACGTGGAACAAGTTGTCCGCCGATATAACCGCTGGCCCCGAAAACCAGGCATAGACCCGCTCGCGCGTCGGCGGCGTGCGCTACTTGATCCTCCGCAGCGGCCAGGATCCCGCCGGTCATCACGGACGTCGATTCTGCCATTAAGACCCGTCTCCGAGGACCGAAGCCACCAGCGTCAAAGGTTTATTCCATTATTAGTGGGCCGCATTGTACCTTGAAGGCGCTTGGTATTGCCGGTCTCAAAAGCTCTGGGGCGACGCCAGTGCTATTGCACCGCTATTGCACCGGTTACCGCCGCGTTGCGTGAACCTTGCGCAACCTATGTCAACCTGGGCGGACCCCTCTCTGTCAAGTGAAGTTTACAGTCATCTTAGCCATTTGTCTGGTACTCATGGGGTGTCTGAACCTGGTGACGCCCGATCACCTGCGCAGCAGCCCGCTGCACAGGAAAGCTGCAGCCATTGCGTCTGATTTGCCCCCTGCGGGCGAGCGCACTGGGTTTCAGGGCACAGCCGAGGCGGGAGTCGTCAGCTCGGCAACGGGTTGCGCGCTTCAGTATCGGCTATATCGGCCGGCTCACCCTGCGACCGAGGCTCTAGTCGTGGTCGGCCATGGTTTCCTGCGCAGCCAGGAGCGTATGGTCGATCTGGCGCAAGCCCTCGCAGATGCAGGGATCCCGACCGTTACGCTGGACTACTGTAACGCGCGGTTCTGGGACGGTCGCCATTTCCGCAATGGGCTGGATATGGTGCGCGTCGCAGACGCTCTGGATGTCGATCGTGTCGTCTATGCCGGATTCTCGGCGGGTGGCCTGGCTGCCGTGGTTGCGGGTCGAAGCGATCCGCGCACGCTTGGTGTCGTTGCTCTTGATCTCGTCGACGCCACGCAGCTCGGCGAAGGGATGGCGGCCGGGCTGGATCGTCCGTTGATCGGCCTTGTCGGTGATCCTTCGCCCTGCAACGCAGACAATAACGGGCTTGCCGTCTTCGCGGCAACCGATCAGGCGGTCGTCGAACGAGTCGATGGCGCCGAGCACTGCGACTTTGAATCCCCGACCGATTGGCTATGCCGTCTAATCTGCACGCGCGCCGAGCCGGTCGGAGGTGTTTCCCCACGGCGAGATATCATCGAAGCAGCCACCAGTGCCGTTTTGTCGCTCATCGGCACTGAAGCACTCGGCATCGAAGGGACCGCAAAGCCGTCTGGCGATGCCGCCTCCCTATGAGCCTGCGCGTCCCGAGCCGGACGATCAGTGTGACGCGTGACCGCAGCGTCTGGTCGCACGCGACCGATCAACAGTCCGCAATCCAATCGTCCTACCAGGATCAGACCTACCAATCCACTGTAGAACAGCAGCGCGCCGAACGGGATACTCGCCAGACCCCACAACCAGACCAGCGCGGCGACCGAGACACAGAGTGATGCACCGTAACCGAGCGCGGCCAATCGCGGAGGGGAATGTCCAAGACGCCAGTACACCAGCCCCGCCGCGACCAGCGCGATGATCCCTTTAATCCCGACCATGGTGCGTAACAGCCTGACCAGATCCGGATCCATCTGAGCTGCGGTGGCGGCTGGCGCCGTGATGACGGCGGCCGCTGCGGCAGTCGCTGCTATGGCGAGAATCAGCGCTGCTCGCCAGATCAGCGCACGTTCAAAGCGACTGGATTCGGAACCGGCCTTAACAAGGCCTCGATCCAGGATATTGGTCACAGATGCGTTGTTGCTCATTGTCTATGCTCAGCACAGCTTATGCCACCGGGAATCGGATGGTCTGAGCCAAGATGTCTGGTGGCAAGACTGCAACCCGGCTTCGCGAATGGCAATTGCGTTAGGCGGACCCAACGATTCGAGCACCTCCATCGACAATCAGCGTGTGCCCAATCAGGCCTGCCGAGGCGTCGCAGGCGAGAAACTGTGCGGCAAGGGCCACCTCTTCGAGCGTTACCAGTCTGCCGATCGGTGATTGGGCAACGGCCGCTTCGAGGCGCCGATCAGCATCCGCAAGGGCTTTCCAGGCATCGGTTTTCACCGTTCCGGGGCAGAGCAGGTTAACGCGCACACCGCGCTCGGCCAGCTCAACCGCAAGATGCCGGCACAGGGATTCCAGAGCGCCCTTCGAGGCCCCGACCAGTCCATAGTGTGGCATGGCTCGCTCGGCGCCTTCCGAGGAGAGGGCGATGATCGAGGATCCGGATGGCATCTTCGGGGCGAACAGCTTCACGAGTGCCAGGAATGCCTTGACGTTCAGCGCGAAGGTAAAGTCAAAATGCCGGCTGGTGGTCTGTTCAAGTGGCCGGTGAACCCCGGTTGCCGCCGCAAAGACAAGCGTCGAGACGTCCGGGAAACGCTCGGAGACCTCCTTGGCGAGTTGTTCGAGCGCTTTGTCGGAGGTGACATCGGCGCGAATGGAGTGGATCTGCAAGCCCATTTCAGCCGCTTCGGCGATGAGGTGCTCGGCCGCTTCGTGTTCACGCACGAAGTTGACGATGACTTCGGCGCCGCTCTGTGCAACCCGCAGTGCGATGGCGCGACCGATTCCGCGTGTTCCGCCGATGACAAGCACACGCTTACCCTGCATTGAGAAAGGGTCGACCCGCGACGGTGACTGCATCATGCGATTGCGCTCCCGCTACATCTGCGTGGTTCGTAGGAAATCTTCAAGGATCTCGTCCCGGTAGGCGGGTGCAAACTGCTCGATCGGCATAAAAAAGAACATCAGCTCGGCTGATCCGACCTTCTTGCCCGCCACATCGGCGTGACATTTTGCAATCGCGAAATCGCCCTGATCACGCTCGATCTCGGAGGTGAGTCGAATGATCTCGCCGGGTTTCACCCATTGTCGAAAACGCGCCCTGCGCACCTCGCCGAGCAAGGCATTGCCACGCGGTAGCCGCTGGGCATTCAGGGCCTTGGCGGCCGTCTGGCCCATCATCTCGATGAGCAACACACCGGGTACGACCGGAAATCCAGGGAAGTGGTCCTGGAAGAGCTCTTCGGAAACGGGCAGGCTCTTCTCGGCCACGGCCATTTGGCCGGGAGTCAGATCGAGAATGCGGTCGACCAGAAGAAAGCGCATGGCGAAACACCTTAATCAATTACAGTCGAAATCCGTGTTGGCATCGGTGAGACACCAGGCCGAGCCGTCGAGCAAGGACGGCCAGGGGATCGGTTCCACACAACGGACACCCACGGTTGCGAATTCATTGCTGGGCAGCGTGACGAATCCGAGCCGCCACAGCGAGTGCTCGATTCGCGCGTGCAAGGGGCTGACGCTGATCAGATCGGCCCGTTCGGCGAGACCACGCCGGATGATTTCCTGCGCCAGCAGGCTGAATCCGGCGAATCCATAGCGCTCGTCGACCAGCCAGTCGACCAGCCTCACGACCTTCATATCGCCCGTGCCGCGATCGATCTGATACGCGATATAAGCAACCATTTCACCGGCTTCAAAGGCCCCCAGGACCGCATACTTCCCCTTGGGATTGTCGAACAGCCGCCAGTTGAGATACCGACTGGAGCGCTCGAACGTGATTTCGGAAGCAGCCCATCGGCGTACGAACAGGCGCTCCACCGATGCGTCGAAGTGCTTTAGGTCGCACAGTGACCAGGATGCCGGAATGCGACGGAAGGAGACAGCTCGCCACAGCTTCAGGGCGATATCGGCCGGCATCGCGAGCAACAAAGCCGCTGTTTTCGAGCGCAACCGTTTCTCAAGGTAACGCCTCATGGTCAGCGGCGTCACGTATTGTTTCCGGTTGGGGAGCCGATGAAAGAGACGGGTGATCAGACCGATCGAGTTCGGGTTTGCGCCGATTTCAAAGACGACCGGGTTCTCGGCGAAGACGGCGAGGTTGAGCCAAACCCCGAGTCCGGAGCCGTCCAGCTTCGGATCCACCATGATATCCATCAGCGACAGAGCATCAAGCGTGTCGCTGCCTCGGGCCAGGCGCACATTTTCCGCGCCGATCATGCCCAAAACGATGTTCCCGCGCGCGACGACCATCAGGCAGCCCTGACTGTCGGGGCGTCCTTCGAAATCATATCGCCATTGTAAGTAGCGCGCGTCGTCCGGGGGCGGATGGCTACCGATGACCTGGCGCCGCAGGTCGGTGATGCTGGGCAGGTGACATAGCCTCGCGGGCTGAAAGCTCGCGCGCAGCTCGTCGGGCGTCATGTCAAGGGCACGAGCGACCAGGGTCGTTACTTTGGCAAACGATGGAGCGCTGGTCTTCAATGATGAAGTGATCCGGTTGGAAGGTCTCGCAAAACGACCGCTTGTGCTCTGCGGGGCGCGCTCAGTCGGCGAGACATCCATGGCGTCGCAGCAACTGGAGCACGTCGTCGATTCGAGTCATCTCTCTGGATTCATCCGCGCTCAAGATGATGCCGAAGCGCTCATCGAGCTCCGCCATCAGCGACAGGGCCCCTAAGGAGTCCCAGCCATACACATCGTCCCGCGACACCTCCGGGGAGAGATTTTCAAGGGGCTCTTCGAGGATCTCGGAGAGCATCTTGAGTGTGTCTGATGTCGTTATCTTGACCATGAAAAGACTCTGATACGGGTCATCTGGTACGGATCACTGGAGGGTGTAGCCACCGTCGATGACGAGGTCGGCACCGGTAATCCAGGTGTTGTCGGGATCCAACATGAAGACCGCGGCGCGGGCGACATCGATTGGCTCGCCTGTACCCAGCGGGTGCAGCGCGGCGATGTGCGCCCACTGCTCTTGACTCATGCGCGAACCCGACGCCTCGGTCATTTCGGTGCGGACCATCGCCGGAGACAGGCAGTTGACCCGGACCTTGCGGCTTGCCAATTCCAGGGCCATGGCCCGAACCGCCGCCGTGATCGCTCCCTTGCTTGCACAGTAGCCGATTTGTCCGGGCGCTCCAACATGTGCGTAGATCGAAGCAATCCAGAGGATGCTGCCGCCTGATTCGGTGAGAACGTCGCGTCGCGTGATCGCGCGCGCCAGCTCCAGACCGGCCACGAAGTTGAGGTCGAGCATCGCGCGAACCCGGTCGGGCTTGCTGGCGGCCAGCGGGAGCGTCTGCACGACGCCGGCGCAGTGGCACAGTCCGTAGAGGCGGCCCAGGCGTGCGGACAGCTCGCCGATCGCCGGTGCGATGTCATCCAGACGAGCGAGATCGAGGACGCAGACCTCAGTGCGATCCGCTGTACCGGCAAGCTGCGCGGTCTCATCCAGTTTATCGCTCCGTCGGCCAACCAGGACTACGCGTGCACCCTGCTGTACGAGCGCAATAGCGATCGCCCGCCCGATCCCCGAAGAGGCTCCGGATACGAGGATCCAGCGATCATCGAAGCCCTGCCGATGGTCCTTCATGCCCGCGCCACCGCTCCGCTGTAGCTGCAGTGCAACAACGGACTCTCGGCCCCGAGATTGACGATAGCGGCGCCCCAGGACAGGCCGACGCCGTAGCCCAACGCCATAACCCGAGAGGCATCCCGACCACTACTGGGCAAGCCCTGCGTGAAGGCCAGAGCGACGGACGCTCCGCCACTGTTGCCGAAGTGCTCCAGGACAAACGGCACCTTCTGCTCCGGAATGCCGCACTTTTTTGCAAGGTGTTTCATGATAAAGCGATTGGACTGGTGAAACAGGTACCAGTCGAGGTCTTCGACCGCAAGATCCGCGTAGGCGAGGGTGTCCCGGATCATCGTCGGCACCCGTTTGATTGTAAAATTGAAAACACCTGCGCCGTCCATGTACAAGTAGGCGTCGCGGGGGTTCGCAGGTGATCGATCGCGAAACCCGCCACCCGGAAGAATCAAGGCGTCGTAGCCCTGGCCGTCGGTCTGGAGACAAAAGAAGGCGGGGTCTACCGATGGGTTGGTCAACTCCAGAGCAGTCGCGGAGCCGGCATCGCCGAACAGCAAGGTGGTCGCATGATCATCCGGGCTTGTGAATCGGCTCGGGGTCTCGCCATGCAGCATCAGAATACGTTGCTGCCCGCCGGCCCTGAGCATGGTCGCGGCAAGATACAGGCCATAGGGATAACCCGAGCAGCCCAGTCCAACGTCGAAGGTTGCACACTGGTCCGACAGTCCGAGCCACTTATGGACCATGCAGCTTGAGGACGGTAGAAAATAATCGGGCGACTGCGTGACGAGCATCAGGCCGGTGATCGACTCGCGTGACCAGTCGAGCCGCTCCAGCAGACTGTCGGCGGCCTCGAAGCACAGATCAGCCGAGGTGACGCCGGGTTCGACCACATGGCGGTGCCGCACGCCGGCCATCGCCATCACCTTGCGAACCTCATCAGCACCATAGTCCGTGCCGCAATCAGTGTTATCGATTGCCTTAGGCGGCACACAGGTGCTGACTCCGGCAATTCGGAAACCGTCGACACGAGAGAAGCTCATGAGAGATACGTCTCAATAAGGGATCGGTGGTGTGGTGTCTGGAGCCTTTGCAGCCCTGACCAGGGGCTTCCGGTCCGGGCGATCTTACGGTCTTGTCGCCGGCTCTGGGATCAGGGTGGTTCAATCCCGGCTTCTCGAAGCCAAACCCCATGCCGCCGACAAAACCGCGATTGGCACCCCGTTTGTCGCGAGGCAAACAAATTCAATATCCATTTGGCCGCGAGTAACGCCCTTTAAAAATACACGCCAACATTACGCCATGCAGTTAGTAAATGCAGAGGCATCACGGCGGGAAACACGTAAAAACTAACATCGAAGGAGCCCTCAAGCAAGAACCTTGGCATCAGCGGACCGCCGTGTGAGGGCTTGCACAACGCCGGCATGCGCCGACTCGATGCGGACTTAACGAGAGCTAACCTCGGGCTGTATCAGGGGTTAGCCGACTGCGCCGTTGTCGGCGCCAGCGGGCGACCGAAGGTCTGCTCGTAGAGCTCGGCATAGGGTTCGAGTGTCTCGTAAACGTGATATGGCACGACGCGCGACTCCAAGCGCGGGAACTTACTGCGGATGTAGTTGAGGTTGCGCAGCAGTTTCATCTCGATCACGGCTCGGGCGAACTCCAGCCCCTTCGGTCCGCGCGTCCGTTGCAGTGTCGCCACCAGTTTGCGAATCGGCAACGGCGGGCGCTTCTGCCCCGGCGGGTGACTCAGTCGCTCCATGTAACGCGGCATCCCGCGGGCGCGGTCGCCCGATTCGCTCAGCTCGCCGATCTCCAACTCCGGGCGGAGCATCTCGAACAGCTCCCCGCCGACAGCCGTGCGCACCATCACCCACTGCCAGCCGAGCCTGGCGCCCATGTAGCCGATAGTGATGTCGCTCAAGGTGGTGGGATAGTCGAAACAGGACAGACAGGAGGACGGGAAGATCCCGTGCAGCCTATCCATCGGAAAGTCGATGAAATTCAGCCGCTCGACATGTCCGTCCTCGTGGCGCATCCAGAGTCTGAAGTCCTGCATGAATTCATGATGGACCACGGTTTGGGGCGAGCGCGAGACTTGCGTCAGAAAATATTCGAGATCCGGATAGCTGACATTATCGCTGCAGGGGATACCAATGACATACAACCGCTCCAAACCCAGCTCGGCCTCGGCCGCGCGCAGCTGGTGAACCTGGCAGCCGGTGCCGACGACGGCCAGACGCTTAATACCTTGCTCGCGCACCGCATCGATGAGGCTCAGGCTGGGCGACAGACAAGGCTTGTTTCCGGCGGTGTCGATAACCTCCTGCGGGGTGCGCGCGAGAACAGGGTGGGCCTTAAAGCGGGTGCCGGGCGCGGCGCCAGTCGTGATGACGGCATCGACCTTGTCCTGCTCAAGCAAGCGTGCTCCCAGGGTCGTGACCATCCCGCTCCACTGGGCGTGCGGATTGGGCTGTGCCATGCGCGCGGCATACATGGCCGAGAAGATCCCGAAGCGGCCTTCGTCGCCGGGTCGTCGGGCACGGCCATGCAGCCGTTGCTCGATCTCTCTGGTCTGGTTGCGCACGAAGGTGCAGGTCTGCGACATTAGCAGTTTCAGGCTGCTGTCGCAGAAGCCGCAGTCGCTACACAGGCGCGGACGCCCCTTAAGCCGCTCCTCGCTGCTCAGCAGCGAGATCTGGTCGAGTCCCTTCGAAGGACCCTCTTCCATTAGCGCCATATCGGTGTTCGTCATTGGCTTGCCCCGGGCCGGTCGCACCGGCGTTGACGCGCGACAAGGGCTGAGGCGCTCCGCAAAAAAGGGACGGACATGATTCGAATTCTCCTCAGGGTACTGGCTGTTATCGTTGTACTTGTGATCGTGGTGGTGGTTGCCGGGCCCTTCCTGATCTCGGCAACGCCGCGTGATGGTCTGGCTACCAACGCCGAGGCGGCGTCGGCGCAGAGCCGTTTCGTCGACATTGCGTTCGCTGGGACCGATGGGCTGGCTATCCATTATCTCGAGCCGCTGGCGCCGGCCGACACGGTGCCCTTTCTCCTGCTGCACGGCTTCACGTTCAATGCCTGGACCTGGCAGTCGGTGCTGGATACGTTCGCCGCGCGTGGCCGTGTGGTGGCCTATGATCAGGTGCCCTACGGCCTGAGCGCCAAACCGCAGCACGCCGACTGGAGCGGCCCGAATCCCTACTCCAAAGAGGCGGCGATCGACCAGCTGTTCGGCGTGATGGATGCTCTGGGCCTGGAGCGTGCCGTGCTGGTCGGCAACTCTTCGGGTGGGACGCTCGCCCTGGAGGCGGCGCTCGCGCGCCCCGAGCGGGTTTCGGCCTTGATCCTGGTTGCACCCTGGGTTTACGCGACCCGCCCGACCTTGCCCGACTGGTTGGCGAGTCTGCCGCAAATGCGTCGCCTGAGTCTATTGATCGCGCGCAAGTTAGGCGAGAATGGCGCGTTGCTGGATCTGTCCTACGCCGATGCGTCTGCCGTGACCGAGGCGCGCCGCGAGCAGTTCGGGCTCCACACCCGGATCGCCGGTTGGGATCTGGCCTGGGGCGAGCTGCTCGCTCTGTCGCTCTCGGCACCGGTGACCGTGAGCGCGCATCTCGCCGCCGTCCACGTGCCTGTCCTGATCGTCAGCGGTGAGGTCGATCGGCTGGTTCCGGTGGAGGACAGCCGTCGCGTCGCCGAGCAACTGCCCCATGGATCCTTCGCGCTGCTGCCCGGCTGTGGACATGTGCCGCAGGAAGAATGCCCCGATGCCTTCGCGCGCGTCGTGGATGAGTGGCTGAATGCGCAACATTTCTAATGGCTATCTTCTGTCGTGGGCCCGCAAGGCGTGCGAAAACACGCCGAGGCAGACCCGGCGCCGTTTAATCCGCCCCGGATTGACCTGCTCCGCTTGACCTGACTGAAGTCGGGGCGCTAGGGTCGCGCCTTTTAGTCGAGAGCGCCTTTCGACGATCCAGGCCATTCGGTCCACCAAATCACTGCAACCAGGTTCGCCGCGTATGTCCATCCCGTTTCCGTTTTCCGCTGTCGTCGCCCAGGAGGAGATGAAGCGCTCCCTGTTGATCGCGGCCATCGATCCTTCGATTGGCGGCGTGCTTGTCTTCGGTGACCGGGGAACCGGCAAGTCCACGGCGATCCGTGGTCTGGCCGCGCTTCTGCCGAAGATGCGCGCGGTTGACTGTGTCTATAACTGCGACCCCGATGCCGGCGAGGATGCGCTGTGCGAGGTCTGCCGGACCAAGCGCGCGCACGGCCCGCTGAAGAGCCGGATGGTTCCGGTCCCGGTGGTCGATCTGCCGCTCGGTGCGACCGAGGACCGGGTCATCGGCGCGCTGGACCTGGAGCGCGCCCTGACCAAGGGCGAGAAGGCGTTCGAGCCGGGACTGCTGGCCCGCGCCCATCGCGGCTTTCTCTACATCGACGAGGTCAATCTGCTGGAGGACCACCTGGTCGACTCGCTCCTGGACGTGGCCGCCTCCGGTGAGAATCTGGTTGAGCGCGAAGGGCTGAGTATCCGCCACCCCGCTCGTTTCGTGCTGGTCGGCTCGGGCAATCCGGAAGAAGGCGAGTTGCGCCCGCAGCTGCAAGACCGCTTCGGTTTGTCGGTGGAGGTCAAGACCCCGCAGGATCTGCCGACCCGAATCAAGGTGGTGCGGTTGCGCGATGAGTTCGAGCGCGATCCCCCGGCCTTCGTGCAGAAGTGGAAGCGACAGGACGGCAAGGTGCGCAGCCAGATTCAAAAGGCGCGCGCGTTTCTGCCGACCGTCGAGGTTCCTGACGCGGCACTCGAGCAGGCCGGACGGCTCTGTATCAAGTTGGGCACCGACGGCTTGCGCGGCGAGCTCACACTCATTCGTGCTGCCCGCGCCCTGGCGGCCTTGAAAGGCGATGCCCAAGTGCTGGATGCGCATCTTGTTCAGGTGGCCACCTCGGCGTTGCGGCATCGGCTGCGGCGCGATCCGCTGGATGAATCGGGCTCGACCAGCCGGGTCCAGCGGGCGGTCGGGGAGCTGTTCGGGGAATGAGCAGTCCTGCGGCGACGTCCGCCGAGTCAGGACCCGAACGTCCGCGCGGCGAGGCCGGGGTTTCG